>NZ_JBEXOV010000010.1:0-131001 GCF_040611715.1 Streptomyces sp. NPDC006544
GGGGGGGGCCCGGGGGGGGGGCCCCGGGGGGGGGGGGGCCCGGCCCCGCGGCGGCGCCGGGGTCTTCGTCAGCTCGCGGCGAAGCGGGGGGCGTAGAGGTCCAGGAGCCTGGTGCGGGTCTGGTGGAGCCGGATCGCGAGGACCCGGCCCACCCAGTGGCCCACGGCGGACCCGAAGGCCGGGTCGGCGTCCATGAGCACCCGTACGGTCGTGGCGTCGAACTCGTAGGCGCGGACCGGCGTCATCGCCTCGGCGCTCAGCTGCCAGACGTAGGGCGGGAACAGCCACGACCAGCCCACCAGCTCACCCGGGCCCAGGCTCTCGATGGGAGTCGGCCGACGGCCGGAACCCGGGATCTGGAGGGTCACCGTGCCGGAGCGCACGATCCAGAAGGAGTCCGCCCGGGTGCCTTCGTCGAAGATCCGCGCACCCTCGCGGATGTTGACCTCGCGGGCATGGGACATCAGGAGTCCACGATGTTCGGTGGACAGGACGGCAGCGATCCGGATGGGGGAAGGTGTGCTCACGACGGCCTCCGATCGGGACCCCCCGATCCCAGTGTCGCCGACGACGGCCCGAATCCGGGGTTTCGGTGGGGGGAGGATGAACCGATTTTCCGCGGAACAAACCCGTCCGGCCGGTGAGGGACTCCATAACCCGAGGTCGGAGGGGCGCGGGCGGCAGTCGCGAGCCCTGCGCCCTGCGTATCCCCGGGGGCTCCCCGCCGCCCCTCAGTCCTCCGCATCGGCCTCCAGGCAGGCCAGCTCCATCGTGTCGAGGACGGCCTCGTGACTGCGTCCGCTGAGCTCGGCGACGTTCTCGATCTGCGCCGTCGCCCAGGACGCCAGGGTCATCACGAGCACACGGAGCCCGTCGGTGCCGAACTCGGCGAGGATCTCGTCAGCGGTGATCATCGCCTCCTCGGGCACCTGCTCCGGAGGTTCGAGCCCGGTGAGGCCGCGCAGCAGGGCCAGGGTGCGGCGGGAGATCTCCGGCGTCATCCTCGCCAGCCGCAGATCTTCTTCGTCATCCATCCCGCTCCGCCCTCCGGTCGTCCCCACAGGGGAACGGTAGAGGGGCGCGGCCCCGAGCGGGGCGGCAATCGCCAGACCGGTCGCGCGGGGCGGACGCCGGCCGGCCGCCGCGGATGCCGCAGGCCGGCCGTGTGCCGCCGCCCGTGTGTCGCCGCCGGGAACGGAGCGATTTGGCATCCGATGCGTCAAGAGGGATGAACGGAACGAAGATTCCCCCTAAGGTGCGCCCGTGGTCGCGTCACGGACAGTCGTACGCCTGTTTTCGGCCACACCGCACTCGCGTACACGTACCGCACCATCGAACTGGGGGGTTCATGCGTAGATCCAGAGGGCTGGCGACCGCTCTCGCCCTGTCCCTGGCCGGCACCGGCACGGCCATGGGCCTCGGCCTCGTCCAAGAGGCGGCGGCCATCACCCCGCCGGTGGCCTTCACGGCCGACGCGCTGTCGACGTGGCAGCCCGACGGCATCGTCTGGGCCCTCGCCGAGGCGGGCGGCCAGGTCTTCGTCGGCGGCACCTTCTCCGCCGTGCGCCCGCCCGAGGGCGGCGCCGGGAGCGAACAGTCGGCGGTGAACTTCGCGACGCTCGACGCCGCGACCGGCGCCCCGACCTCCTGCAAACTGTCCTTCACCGTGGGCGCCGGCACCGCCACCGTCCGCGCCCTCACCCTCTCGCCGGACAAGCAGACCCTGTACGCGGGCGGCTACTTCGGCGCCGTCAACGGCACGCCGGTCTCCAGCCTCGCCGCCATCGACGTGGCGACCTGCACCGTGAAGACCGGCTTCCGCCCGGCCTTCGCGGCCACCGTCCGGGCCCTCGCGGTCACCGGCGACACGGTCTACGCGGGCGGGGACTTCCTCACCGTCGCGGGCCAGCAGCGGGAGCGCTTCGCCGCCGTGGACGCCGCCGACGGCACGCTGAAGCCCTTTACCGCCAACGCCGACGAGCCGGGCCGCGCCGTCGAGGTCACCCCGGACGGCGCCCACGTGGTCCTGGGCGGCGACTTCTTCACCGTGGGCGGCACCGCCAGCCACGCCCTCGCCGTCGTGGACGCGACGAGCGGCGCCCTCACCAAGGCCTACCCGGGGTTCATCGAGAGCAACTCGGTGGTCAAGGACGTGGCCGTCGACGCGACGGGCTTCTACACCGGCAACGAGGGGACGGGAGGCGGTGTCTTCGACGGCCGCATCGCCGTCAACCTCAGTGACTTCGGACAGCGTTGGCGCGACACCTGCCTCGGCGCCACCCAGGCCGTGCTCCCGTACCAGAACGTGCTCTACAGCGCCTCGCACGCGCACGCCTGCTCCAGCGTCGGCGAGTACCCGGACGGCCAGCGCCACCACCTGCTCGCCGAACCGACCAGCGGAACCAACAAGCTGGGCTGGGCGCCCGACACCAACGACGGCATCGGCGAGGGCATCGGCCCGCGCGTGATGACCGTCGGGTCCAAGGCCGGCGTCTCCTACCTCTGGGTCGGTGGAGAGTTCACCACCGTCAACGGATCGGCCCAGCAGAGCCTCACGCGTTTCGCGTCCACCGGGGACACCGGCGCGCCCACGGTCCCGGTGGCCAGCGCCGTGAGCTTCAAGGCGGGCGAGGCACAGGTGCGCTGGCGCACCAGCCTCGACCTGGACGACAGCAAGCTCACCTACAAGGTCTACCGCAACGGCGCCGCCGCGCCGATCGCGACGCTCGACGCCGACTCGCTGTTCTTCCGCCGCCCGCAGGCCTCGTGGACCGACACCACCGTCGTGGCGGGCCAGACGTACACCTACCGGGTGACGGCGACCGACGCGGCCGGCAACGCCAGCGCGCTGTCGGCGACGGCGAGCGTGACGGTGCCGACCTCGGTCGACGCCTACCCGAACGCGGTCCGCGCCGACGGCGCCCAGCTGTTCTGGCGCTACGACGAATCGGCCCTGCCCTTCGTCGCGGACTCCTCCGACGGCGGAAACCAGAGCGGCGTGCACCTGAACGCCCCCGCCCTGCGGCAGACGCCCGGCGCGGTCTCCGGCGCGAGCACGGCGATCGGCCTGAACGGCACGGACACCCAAGTGTACGGGGACGGCCGCCAGACGGTCGGCGCGGCGTACAGCATCGAGACCTGGTTCAAGACGGACACCACCCGGGGCGGCAAGCTGCTCGGGTTCGGCAACAACCAGTCGCGCACGAGCAACCAGTACGACAAACACCTCTACATGACCAATGACGGCCGGCTGGTCTACGGGGTCTACACGGGCGCGACCCGCACGGTCACGACGACCGGCGCCTACAACGACAACCAGTGGCACCACGTCGTCGGGACCCAGGGGGCCGGTGGCATGGTCCTGTACGTGGACGGCGTCCAGAAGGGCACGCTCAACGTCACCACGCACGAGAACTACGCCGGTTACTGGCACGTCGGCGGCGACAACCTCAACGGCTGGCCGGACCGCCCGGCCGGCGACTTCTGGGCCGGACGGCTCGACGAGACCGCCGTCTACCCGACCGTCCTGAGCGCGGCCCAGGTGCAGAACCACTACGCCCTGGCCACCGCCCCGGCCGACTCGGTGGTCCAGGTCACGGCCGCGGAGGACACCTACGCCAACGCGGGCGCCCCGGACGCCAATTACGGGGGCTCCAGCTCGCTCGCGGTGCGCGGGACCTCGTTCTACGCGAGCTACCTGCGCTTCAACTTGCCCGCGGCGCCGGCGGGCACGGTGCTCAAATCGGCCACGCTCAGCGTGAAGACCAGCACCATGAGCGGAGCCGGTACGACGGACTCGGTCTCGGTGGTTCCCGTCACCGGCGCGTGGACCGAGTCCGGGACCACGTACAACGGCCGCCCGGCGCTCGGCGGCCCCGCGCTCGGCGGTTTCGCGGGCGTGCCGGACGGTTCGGCGGTCCACACCACCGGGCTGGACACGGCCGCCGTGGCGGGGGCCCTGGGCACTGCGTACGGCCTGGCGCTGAGCAGCGCGGGCACGGACGCGCTGTGGCTGTGGTCCTCGGAGGCCCAGGCCAACGAGGGGACGCCACGGCTGACGCTGACCTTCGGCGCGCCGTAGGCGACGGCGGGGGGGGGTGAACGGGAGGGGCGCGGGCCGCGGTGCGGTCCGCGCCCCCTTCGTGTGCCGCGGCCCGCGCCGCTACGGGAGGTCGTACGCGAAGGTGTATTCCACCGAGGTGTCGCCGTGGCGGTAGACGAAGGAGCCGGAGCCGGCGAGACCGGTCAGGTCCGCCGTCGCCGATCCGGGGACGACCGAGAAGTCGCAGCGGGTGCCGGTGACGTCGAAACTGCCCTCCTCCTTCAGGACGAAGGTGCCCTTGCGGCCGTCGACGGTGCCGGAGACCAACTCCATGCCGGCGTAGGTGCCGACGTTGTCCCCCGTGTAGGCGATCGCGTAGTCGCAGGTCGTCTCGGGGGCGGTGACGGTCCCGGTGAAGGCGTTCGTGACCGTCGCGCGGGCCAGGCGGGGGAAGCCGTCCACCGGGCCGACCGGGTGCTCCTCCCAGTTCTTGAACGTGAACTGGCCGGCGGCGGGGGCGGGGTCGGGCGTGGGCATGGGAGCTCCAAAAGGGGTGCGGACCGTGCGGACCGTGCGGGTGGTGGGCGTGGTGCCCGTACGAGGTGCGGGCGGCCCCGAGGTCCGGACCGCTTCCACACGGCAACAGCCTGTCCGGCATACCTGACACCTCCTGTCAGGTATGCCGGACAATCGCTCCCATGCGCGCCGACCGGGTCCTCTCCCTCCTCCTGCTCCTCCAGAACCGCGGGCGGATGACCGCCCCGGAGCTCGCCGCCGAGCTGGAGGTCTCCGTCCGCACCGTCTACCGCGACGTCGAGGCGCTCGGCGCCTGCGGGGTACCCGTACACGCCGACCGGGGACCGGCCGGCGGCTTCCGGCTCATGGACGGCTACCGCACGCGGCTCACCGGACTGACCGACGCCCAGGCCGGTTCCCTCTTCCTCGCCGGGGTCCCCGGCCCCGCTCAGGACCTCGGCCTCGGAGCCGACCTCGCCGCGGCCCAGCTGAAGCTCCAGGCCGCCCTGCCCACCGGCCTCGCCGCCCGGGCCCGGCAGCTCCAGCAGTGCTTCCACCTCGACGCCACCGCCTGGTTCCGCGACGCCGACCCCGTCCCGTACCTCGCGCGGATCGCCCAGGCCGTGTGGGACCAGCGGATCCTGCGGGCCGACTACCGCCGCTGGGGCGGCCCGGTGCGGCGCGAGCTGTGGCCGCTCGGTCTCGTCCTCAAGGGGGGCATCTGGTACCTCGTGGCCCGGACCGCTCGATCCGCCGCGTCAGGGGAATCCGCCGGGTCCGCGGGGTCCGCGGGGTCCGTTCAGTCCGGCGGGTCCGCCGGGTCCGGCGGCTCCTCCGCGTCGGCCGGGTCCGCCGCCGGCGTGGTGCGCACCTACCGCGTCGGCCGGTTCCTCGGAGTCGACGCCCTCTCCGAGGGTTTCGAACGGCCCGAAGGGTTCGATCTCGCCGCCTACTGGCAGGAGTCCACCGGCCGGATGGACGCGGCCAGGTACCAGCATACCGCCGTCGTGCGGCTCTCCCCGCGCGCCCTGCGCCTCCTGCCGATGCAGTTCGGGGCGGCGGGCGCCCGCGCCCTGACCACCGCGGGGCCGCCCGACGCGGACGGCTGGGTACGGGCCGAACTCGCCGTCGAGTTCGCGTCCGTGGCCGTCGGCGACCTGCTCCGCCTCGGCACCGAATGCGAGGTGCTCGGGCCGCCCGAGCTGCGCCGGGCCCTCACGGCGACGGTGGCGGCGCTGGCCGATCGGTACTGCGGTACGGCTGAGCCGACGGGCCCGGCAGATCCCGAAGGGCCGGCTTAGCCGCCCGTCGGGTCCTCGCGGACCTTGGCGGACGCGCCGGGGCGGGGGACGTCGTCCACCGCCAGGCAGATGCCGAAGACCCGGTCGTGGCTCGTCCAGCCGTTGACGTGGCCACGGTTGTTCGAGATCTGGACCCGGCGGCGCGGGGGGTCCACCGCCGTCACCAGGTGCAGGTAGACCGTGCCCGAGACCCGGGCCAGGACGATGTCCCCGGCCTCCAGCAGGGCGGGGACGACCGGTGCGACACGGACCCGTTGGCGGCTGAGGACGAGCGGGACCATCGACGTGCCGGTGGGGCGGAACTCCACCGTCGCGCCCTCGCGGACGCGGTCCGCCTGTGCGTCGAGCATGCCCATCGGGCCAGTGTGCCCCGGCGTCACCGCCGGGGGGCAACGGGTTTTCCGGGGACCGTCACGAGGCCGCCGGGGCTTCGACCTCGAGGAAGCGCCGGCGGCGCGGGCCGCGGTACAGCAGACAGACCCAGCCGAGCGGTTCCAGCGCCGCCGCGCAGGCCGTCAGGCGTTCCTGCTCCTCCGCCGCCGCGCCGCCGCCCGGCGGCCCCAGCCAGGTCACCTCCACCCGCCCGTCCCCGGACGCGGCCAGCCGGTAGCCGGTCCGGGTGCGCAACCCCTCCGCGTCCTGCGCCGACGCGGGAAGACCCGACGCCTCCAGTACGAGGGCCACCGCGCGCGTCATCAGGCGCAGCTCCCAGGGTGCCGGAACCGCGGTCCCGGCCGGTCCGTTGACCAGGCGGCGGATCTGCAACAGACCCTCGTACGCGGTACGCAGCTGCGCCGCCCGTCCGGCCTCGGGCGGCGGCGGCCCGTCGCCGCTCGCCGGTTCGAACCCCTGTCCGGGCGTGGCCACCGCACCTGTCCCCTCGTCCACCGCACCTGTCCCCTCGTCCACCGCACCTGTCCCCTCGTCCACCGCGACGGTTCCTTCGTCCGGCGCGCCGGTCCGCCGGTCCGCCGGCGCACCCGTGCACCGGCCCCTCGTCCACCGGTCCACGTCTGAGTACGCCACAACCAACGGCCTGAGTATCCGCCCCGATTCCCCGCGGCGCTCCCGCTGATCAGATGGGGTCATGCCCTCCGACGCCGTCCTCGCCGACGCAGCCACCGCCGCCCAGCGGCCCGCGAACCGCCCGCGCGTGCAGCAGCACGTGACCACCGCGGGTGCGGCGCTGGCCGTGGCCCTGGTCCCGCTCGTGGTCGGCGTCCTGTTGGCCAAGGGGCTCGCCGCCGATCCGCACGCCCCCGTCAACGCCCTCATCGCGGGCGGCGGCCAGCGCGCCGGGCTTCCCTCGGCCGAGTGGCGCCGACGCGGCCACGACACGATGCGGCGGCTGCGTACGGCCCGCCGGGGCACGGTCCGCCGCACGGTACGGGGCTGCGCCTACGTCTGCGGCCGCCGCCCGGCCGGCCGCTGAGCCCGCAGCCAGGCCTCGGCGGCCAGCCCGAGCCGCCGTGCCGAGTGCGCTGCGGGCCGCAGGCCGGACGGTCAGACGCCGAGCGGTTCCTGGAGCTCGGTGACCCACTGGTCGCGGTCCTCCGGGCAGGCCAGGGTCAGCTCGCGGGCGTACCCGCTGGACCGCTCCCCGTTCGCGTCGATCCACTGGGCCAGGGCCTGAGCGGTCAGCAGTACGGAGTCCATCGAACCCCGGTGCACGACCGTCGCGGCCCGTTCGACGGCGGGCAGCAGGACAATCCGTACGCCGCCCCCGAGGTCCTCGGCCCGCACCGAGTCGGCCACCGGCAGTCCCGCGTGGACCAGGACGGCGCCCGGGCGCGCCGGATCCCCGGCGTCCTCGTAGTACGAGATGCCCGGAGCGGCCGGCGTCACACCGGCGGCCTCGATGCGGCGGCACAGGGCTTCGTACAGCGGTCCGATGACCGGAGTGATGTCCTGCGGCTCGTAACTGCCCGCGATCCCGCTCAGCTCGGCGAGCCGTACGGGGGGAAGGCTCTTGACGACGATGTCGATGGAAGACATGGTTCCCTCGCTCTCGATGATCCGGAGCCTCGTCTCGACCTGGGTCAGCCGGGCCGCCGCGGCGGCCATGGCAGACTCCAGTTCCGTCCGCCGCAGCCGCAGCATGCCGCGCAACTCCTCCGGGCCCACGAGCTCGTCGAGTATCGACCCCACCTGGTCCAGGCTGAAGCCGAGCTCCTTGAGCGCGATGACACGGTTGAGGCGGGCCAGCTGCCCGGCCTCGTAGAAACGGTAGCCGCTGGCGGGGTCGACACGGGCCGGGCGGAGCAGGCCGAGTGCGTCGTAGTGACGCAGCATGCGGACCGACACCCGGCCGTGCTTGGCGAAGTCTCCGATGGTGAACATGACGCCTTCCAGTGGATGCCCTGACACGGTGTGAGGGTCAAGCCCGACCAGAATATGCGGGTGTTCCGGCAGCTCAGCGGCCGTATTGGCGCAGGCAGAGGTCCACGATGGACGGCGGTACGGAACCGTCGGCCACCGCGCACAACTCGTCGAGGCGGGCCGGCGGAGCAGGCCGTCGGCCGGAGTGGGCGGAGGCGGCCTTGGGCGGGTGCGCGCGGCGCTGAGCGGCGGGCCTCGTGTGGCGCTCGGCGGCCGCCGCCCGGGGCGGCGAGGCGGAGCGGCGGGACTGGTCCTGCCCCGCCCCCGTTCCTGTTCCCGGTCGCGTTTCGACATCGGCCGGCGGCGGCGCCGGAGGCCCGGCGGGGAGCGCACCGAGGGGCAGTCCGTGGGCATCGGCGGTGTCGCCGGTGTCGGGCGCGCCGACAGGCGGTACGTACCCGCGCGGGGGTACGTCGGAGACCTGCGGGCCGACCGACACGCACGACACGCAGCCGGCGCTCGCGAGGAAGGCGAGGAGGGAGAGGGGCAGGACCCGGCGCAACTGCATCGGACCACCATGCCGCACGGGTTGCCCGGCCGTACCGCGCTGTCACGCGTGCGGGTGAGGGAGCGCGGTGCCGGGGGTGGGCCCGGCGCGGGCGGCGGACGCCCCGCGGGCGCTGCGGAATCGGTTCGGCAAGGTCACTCCGGTCGTTTCCGCCGGGACAGGAGGTTTCACCGGTCCGGGAGGGCGTGCGCGTGGACGGGGGTGGACCGGACGGGGAAGCCCGGACAGGGTGCGGGACGGGAACGGCGTCGCGGACCGGCGTTCCCCGCGACGGTTTCGCCCGAGACGTCGTGTGCGCACCGGACGGATGGGATGCATCGGACATCCGGCTTGACCCGGGGCATCCCCGGGGGAAAGAGTGCGCCCGTCGAGCACCACCGCCCGGACCGCGGACCGCGGACCGCGTCACGGTCCGCACCGCCGGGCGGCAAGCGCCACCGCATGGCCCGTACTTCGGAGACGTCCCACATGTTCATATCCGTCCGCCCGTCGCCCGCCTCGGCCGTCATCGGCGGTTCCCTCGCCGTGACGGCCCCCGGAGGCCGCCCCGCGGCGCCCGTGGGACCCGCGGCCTCCGCCGCCCCGTCCGGCGCCGGCCCGGCCGTGCCGCCGGCGATCGGTGGCGGGCTCGTGCCGGCCGCGGGCAGCGGTACGGTGCCGGTCGCCCGGCGGCGCAGGGCCTGACCGGCCGGGTGGGGGCCGCCGCGCCGGCCCCCGTACCCGCCGGGAGACAACCATGTCCCCTGACCTCGATGAGAGCGGCACCGTGCCCGACGACCGGCTGCTCGTACGCCCCTACGTCGCCCCCTCCGTCCAGCCGGAAGGGCCGACGGCGCTCGCCTGGCCGCAGACCGGCCCGGTCTCCGTGGCGGCCCAGCTCACGATCCCTTCCACCGGATCCGAGCCTCCGACCGCGACCGCGACCTCGACGCCGAGCCCGTCACCGCTCCAGCCGCCGCGGACCGCACCGCCGTTCGCGCCCGCCTCCGTCGCCCCGACCGGGTCACCGTCCCTGCCCCGGTCCGGTGCCGGCCGCCGCGCAGAGGGCGGCAGCCGGCTCCCGTTCGTGGCGCTCGCCCTGCTCGCGCTCACCGCCGCGGGAGTCCTGGCGTGGCTGCTCCACGAGCCGGACGGGGAGCCGCCGCGCGCCGTGGCTCCGCCCGGCCTGTCCGTACCCGTACTCCCGGCGCGCAGCCCGGGAGCGGGGGAGGAGCCCACGCCGGGCGCGGACCCGGCAGAGCCGACCCGGCCGACCGGGGCGGCATCGGCGCGGGCCACGACGGCCCCGACCCCTTCCGGTACGCCGGCGGACGCGAGCCGGGACGCCACGACGTCCGCCCCGTCCGGCGGCGCGCGGCCGTCCTCGGACGGCGCCGGAACCCTGCGCCCGGGGGACCGCGGGCCCGAGGTGCGCGCCCTCCAGGAACGGCTCTTCGGCCAGGGGTTCACGTACGTCGCCGTCACCGGGGTCTACGACGAGCAGACCCGGCGCGGTGTCACCCAGCTCCAGCAGAACCGCGGCATCAAGGGCGACCCGCCGGGCGTCTACGGTCCGGCGACCCGCGCCGCCTTCGGGAGCGGCTACTGAGGCGACGGGGCGGCCCGAGGGGTGACCGGGCCCGACGGGGCGGCCACGGACCGGCCGGGGCCGGATGGGCCGTCGGGCTCCGCTCAGCGCCCGCCCGAGACCCGCAGGACGGTCCCGGTCGTGTAGCCGGAGTCCGGGGACAGCAGCCAGGCGATGGCCGCGGCCACCTCCTCGGGCTGTCCGGCCCGCCCGAGCGGGATCTCGGCGGCAGCGAGCGCCGGGCGGTCCGGGTCTCCCATCGCGGCGTGCATACCGGTCTCGATGATGCCGGGCGCCACCGCGTTCACCCGGATCCCGTCAGGGCCGAGCTCCTTGGCCAGCCCCAGGGTCATGGTGTCGGTCGCGGCCTTGGTCGCCGCGTAGTGGACGTAGCGGCCGGGGCTCGCGAGAGTGGCGGCCGCGGAGGAGACGTTGACGATTGCTCCGCCGCCGGAAGCGGCCAGGCGCGCTCGGCGGTGGCCTCGGCGGCCGTGTCGTCGTGGAGGTAGCCGAGGACCACGTCGTGTCCGTCGGCGGCGAGCCGCACGCACGTGGCGGCGCCGATCCCGCGGCTTCCTCCGGTGACGACGGTGACCGGGCGACGTGACATATGAGCCTCCTGTGCAACGCAGTACCTCCGCCCCGCCTGCGCACCCTGCCCGACGGGGGGCCGCAGGCCAGTGCCGCGTCAGGCAACGTTCGCCCCGTCGCGACGCCCGGCACGCACTCCCGCCGCACCGGCCGAAAGCCTGAGTACGTCCCGTACGAAGGCTTCCGGCCGGCACGCCGAGAGCACGCACCGGACGCCGCTCCTCAACGGGCAAACGTTGCCTGACGCGGCACTAGCACCGGGAAATGTGATGGACCAGCGGAAATGGCAGGCCGCAGAGTGGCTGCTGCCGCAACCGGGAGCCGTCACCGTCGGCGGTGTTCCGCCCCCACCGCCACTCACCGACCGACCTCACCGACCGACACTCACCGACACCCCCGTGTCCCACACTCCGAGGAGCGCACCATGTCGACCTTGCGGGTCACCGCCGAAGAGCTCACCGTCCACCCGCACCCGAACGCCGACGCGTTGGAGCTGGCGCAGGTGGGGCTCTACCGAGCCGTAGTCGCCAAGGGCGCCTACCGCACGGGGGATCACGCGCTCTACATACCCGAACAGGCCGTGCTCCCCGCCGCCTTGATCGAGGAGCTCGGGCTGACCGGCCGCCTCGCGGGCGGAGAGGCGAACCGGGTCAAGGCCGTCCGGCTGCGCGGAGAGCTGTCCCAGGGCCTCGTCTGCCGGCCGAGTGCGCTGGCCGGCCTGGATCTCGCCCGGGCGGCCGAAGAGGGCGTGGACTTCGCGGAGTTGCTCGGCATCACCAAATGGGCCCCGCCCGTGCCGACGACCATGAACGGCGACGTCGAGGCCGCCGCCGAGCTGCTGCCATGGGTGGACATCGAGAACCTCCAGCGGTACCCGGGCATCCTGGAGCCCGGTGAGCCGGTCGTCCTGACCGAGAAACTGCACGGCACCGCCTGCCTGTTGACGTACCTCGCGCGGGACGGCCGGGTGCTGGTCTCCTCCAAGGGGTTCGGGTCCAAGGGGCTGGCGCTCAAGGAGGACGAGCGCAACGTCTACTGGCGGGCCGTACGCGGCCACGGCGTGCCCGAGGCCGCCGCCCGGCTCGCCGCGCGGCTCGGCGCGACCAGGGTCGGCCTCTTCGGCGAGGTCTACGGCAAGGGCGTCCAGGACCTGGCGTACGGAGTCGACGTGCGGACGGCCGACGAGGCACCCGGGTACGCCGTCTTCGACGTCTCCGCCGAGATCGACGGACACGTACGCTGGCTGGATCCGGCCGAAGTCCTCACGGACGGCGAACTCCCCTTGGTGCCAAGACTGTTCGAGGGCCCGTACGACCTCGACACGGTGCTGGACTGGGCGAGCGGCCGCGAAACCGTGTCCGGGCGCTCGCTGCACCTGCGCGAGGGCGTCGTCATCCGCCCGGTGGTGGAACGCTACAGCCCGGTCGTCGGCGGCCGCGCCATCGCGAAGGCGGTCAGCCCCGCCTACCTGACGCGCAAGGGCGGCACGGAGTACGAGTGAGCGCGCGAGCGGGCGTCCGGCCGGCCGGGCCGGACGCGCGAGACCACGGCCGGGCGTGACGCCGGGGTGTGGGCGGCGCGGTCGGTGAGCCGCTCACGGGTGAAGGGCGGCCGTCGCGATCTGGACGAAGGAGCGCAGGAGGGGGTTGGTGTCGCGCTGCCTCCAGGCCACGACCACACGGCTCGGCGGCATGTCGGTCAGCGCGACGACGGCGAGCCCCTCCCCGGGCTCGTGGTCCATGAGGGTCATGCCGACCGTGCCGTTCCAGAGGACGGCTTGCCGGCATTCCTGGACGGCGCGCACCACCGGGCCCTCGCGGGGTTCCCCGCCGTTCCAGTACGACTGCCAGGCCCGGTCCGTGCCCTCGGGGAAGAGGAACCAGCGGCGGTCGGCCAGGTCGGCGAGCTCCAAACCGTCGCGGCCGGCCAGCGGGTCGTCGGTCCGCAGCAGCGCTCCCACCGGGTCGGCGCGCAGCGCGTGCACGGTCAGGCCCGTCCCGTCGAACGGGCCGCGCGTCAGGGCGACATCGACCAGTCCGGCGCGCAACCCGCAGGTCGGGTCGGTCAGACCGGTCTCGCGGATGCGCACCTCGACGCGCGGGTGCCGGCTGCGGAAGGCGTCGGCCAGCCGCGTCACGCGCGCGTCGGAACTGTCGCCCAGGAGGCCGACGGTGAGGGTCGCGGCGCCGGCCGCGGCCGCCACGCGCACGCGTACCCGGTCGGCCCGGCCGAGCAGCACCGACCCCACCGCGGTGAGTGCGACACCCGTGGACGACCGGTCGAACAGGGTGGCGCCGAGCTCGGTCTCGAGCTGTTTGATCGCCCTGCTCAGCGGCGGCTGGCTCATGTGCAGCCGGGAGGCGGCCCGGCCGAAGTGGAGTTCCTCGGCGACCGCCACGAAGTAGCGCAGCGTCCGTAGATCCATGCGGCGACGATACCCGTACGGTATCGACTGCGCGCAACGGGTCTTGGACGGCCGCGGTGCTCCGGCGGTGGAATCGGGGCATGAACGTCGCGTACGGAATCCTCGCCGGCCTGCTCGCCCTCTTCTACCTCTACGGGGGCGGGGTGAAAGTGGTCCGGAGCCCTGAGCGGCTCAGGCCGATGATGGCCTGGGTGGACAGCACGCCCCTGCCCGCCGTCCGGGCCATCGGAGTGGCCGAGGTGCTCGGCGCCGTCGGGCTGGTCCTCCCACCGCTCACGGGCATCGCGCCCGGGTTGGCCCTGGCCGCGGCGATCGGCTTCGTGGTCCTGCAGATCGGCGCGACGAGGGTCCACCTGAGCCGGGGGGACCGCGAGCTCGGTCTCAACATCACGCTCCTGATCGCCGCGGCGGTGACCGCCTGGCTGGCGACGGTCTGGCTGTGACCTCGGGTGATCTCGGGTGACGTCGGTGTCGTCGGGTGTCGTCGGGTGACGTCGGGCAGGGCGGGCGCGATGACGCGCCGCCGGCCTACGTGCTCGCGGGGACGACCTCCACGCTGTAGATCAGGAACCGGTGGTCGGAGAGGTTCTTCGTCCCCTCCGCGGCCGCGGGTTCCACGATGCACCACCTGCCGGCCAGGTTGCTGAAGACGTAGTCGAGCTTGATGTGCGTGTCGTGCGTCTCGACCCCGGTGCGCGGTTTGACGGGCCCCGGGAACTTGGTCTGGTTGCACTCGTCGTAACCCGGCGCGTCCTCACCCGCCGCGTTCTTGCCCGTCGAGTACAGCTCGGAGGGCCACACCTTGGCGTTCGCCGGTCCCGAGTCGGGCGGAAGGGTGTTGAAGTCGCCGCCGAACACGACCTTGGGGTAGTCCTCGACGACGTCCCTGATGGCGAGCATGTGGTCGTCGCGGTAGTCCAGCGTGGGGAAGTCCTCGTCGGACTCCCGCCGCGGGTTGTGCACGTTGCACAGCCGGACCTCGAAGTAGGTGGCGGTCGCGCACTGGAACGGCGGGACCAGACCCGTGCTCGGCCGCACCATGGGGTACTGGACCGGATCCGACAGACCGGCCGCCACCACGATGGCCGTGCCCACGTCGTCGTTGGGGTCCTTCGGTTCGCTCGTGCCCGGTTTGGTCTCGCACGGGCTGACCGTCAGCGCGCCCTTCTGCGACCAGTGGTACGGGGTGAAGTTCACGCTCCACGCCGGGCCGAGCGAGGCCGTGAGCTCCTTGAGGGTGCTCTGGCAGACCTCCTGCAGGAGCATGGCCTGGACGTAGTTCTGCTGGACCTTCTGCTTCAGCAGTGCGACCTTCTGGGTGACCTGGCGTTCGGTGCAGCCGCCCCAGCGGGTGACGTCGCACATGTTCCAGCTCAGCACCTGGAGGTTCGTTCCCGCCTTCGGCTCGGCCGCCGCGACGCTCCCGCCCGGACCCGTGCCGAGCACGATCAACGCGGCGCCCGCCGCCATCCCCCAGAACTTGCGCACGTCTCTCCCCTGACCCGGCCGAGCCGGCCGATCTTGCCGATGAACGGATGTACTTTACGCAGCCCGGACGGGATCCCCGGCCGCGCACGGTCCCCGCGGGCTGCCCCGCCACCCGTTGACAGTCGATCCGGTGCGCCGGGATCATCGGCACACGACGTCTGGGAGAGCGCTCTCCGACGGGTGGTTCCGGGCGGCTCGCGCGAAGGTGTGGTGGACAGGTGGACCTGTACGGCGGTGACGCGGCACGACTGGCGGACAAGCTGGATCCCGTACGGCGGGTGCGGCTGCTGACCGGGGGCGACACCTGGCGGACCCGGCCCGAACCGGACATCGGGCTGGGGGAGATGGTCTTCTCCGACGGTCCGGCCGGGGTGCGCGGGCCCGGCTGGGACGAACGCTCCACCTCGGCCCTGCTGCCCTCGCCCACCGCCCTCGGCGCGCTCTGGGACGAGGAACGGGTCCGCCGGCTCGGCGAGCTCCTCGGGGACGAGGCCCGCCGCAAGGGGGTCCACGTCCTCCTCGCCCCCAACCTCAACCTGCACCGCAGTCCGCTCGCCGGGCGCCACTTCGAGTGCTTCGCCGAGGACCCGCTCCTCGCGGGGCGTACGGGGGCGGCCCTCATCCGGGGCATCCAGTCCCGGGGGGTGGCCGCGACCGCGAAGCACTACGTCGCCAACGACTCGGAGACCGAGCGGCTGACCCTCGACGTCCGGCTCGGTGAGCGGGTGCTGCGGGAGCTGTACCTCGCGCCCTTCGAGGCTGCCGTCCGTGCGGGGGTGTGGCTCGTGATGTCGGCGTACAACAAGGTCAACGGCACCACGATGAGTGAGAGTTCCCTGCTCGCCGAACCGCTGAAGGGGGAGTGGGGGTTCGACGGGGTGGTCGTCTCCGACTGGGGCGGCGTGCGCTCCACCGTAGCCTCGGCCGTCGCCGCCCAGGACCTCGCGATGCCGGGCCCCGGCGGCCCGTGGGGCGAGGCGCTGCTGACGGCGATGGCGAACGGCCGGGTCCCCGCGGGGGCGGTGGAGCCCAAGGTGCGCAGGCTGCTGCGCCTGGCCGCCCGGGTCGGCGCCCTCGCCGGGCCCGGGGCCGCCCCGGAGGCGCCTGCGGACACCGGCGGCGGCGCTGGTGCCGGTGCCGGTGCTGGTGCCGGTGCTGGTGCCGGTGCCGGTCCCACAGCCGGTCGTAGTGCCGAGGCCGGTTCCGGAGCTGGCGTCGGGAGAAGCGGCGGCACGGACGGCAGCCGCGACCGCGCAACCGACTCGATCACTCGGCCCGGCGCGGGGGCCGGCGCCGACGGTGGTACCGGCCTTGCCGGTGGCTCCGGTTCGGGGGGTGACGCGCGCTCGGGCCCGGACCTCGGGCCGGATGCGCCGCTCGGCCCCGGCCCGGGCGTCGGGGGCGGTACCGGCCCTGGCGGCTCCGGCCACCGGGACGGAGCGCGCCCAGGTCGGGGCCCCGGATCTGGCATCGACGGCACCGGCATGGACGGCACCGGCCTCGGAACGGACCCCGGCTTCGGAACGGAGCCCGGAACCGGCCCGGACTCAGGCTTCGGAGCGGGCTCCGGCCCTGGAAGGGGTATCCGTTCCGACATGGACGCCGGTGCTCGCTCCGCCCTGACTGCTGGCGGTGGTTCCGGGGCTCGCTCCGCCGCGGGTGCGGGCGGTAGCTCCGGCGCAAACCCCGGCCGCAGGGGCAGTGGCAGGGGCAGGGGCAGCGGTGCCGCCGCCATGAGGGGCTTCGGTTCCGGGGCCGCCCGTCGGGGTTCCGAGACCGACGGGATCTCCACCGGGCCCGTCGACCTGCGCCGGGAGTTGCGGGACGCGGCTGCCGCCGGCTTCGTGCTGCTGGAGAACCGGGACGTGTTGCCGCTGGATTCCGGCGGGCTGACGAGCGTCGCCGTGATCGGAGTGCACGCCGACGCCCCCCGCGTGCAGGGCGGCGGCAGCTCCGAGGTGTTCGCGCACCGGGTGGTCAGCCCGCTCGACGGGCTGCGGGAGGCCCTGTCGCCCCGGGTCCGGGTGGTGTACGAACCCGGTCCCGCGCCGGAGGGCGGAGGCAGCCCGGCGCCCCTGGGTGCGCGGCACGCGCGCGACCCCGAGAGCGGAACCCCGGGCGTGCGGCTGCGCGTGCTCGACGCCGCCGGCGCCGTGCTGGCCTCGGCGCACCAGCCCTCGGGCCGGGTCCTGGAACCCGCCCTGCCGTCCGGCGCCCACACCATCGAGCTCGCCGCCGTACTCCACCCGGACGTGACCGGTCCCTGGACCCTCGGGATCGGCGGATTCGGTGCACTTCGCCTCGTGGTGGACGAAACGGCCCTGCTCGAGGGTGAGTTCCCGGCCGAGACCGACGATCCGGCCGTCATCCATGTCCGCCCGCCCCAGCACACCGCCCGGATCCCGCTCACCGCCGGACGTCCCGTCCACGTCCTCGCCCGCCGTGAGCTCGCCCCCGGCACCGGCCGGGCCACCGTCCTCAGCGCCGCCCCGCCCGTCCCCGACCCGGCCGAGGCCCGCGCCGCGGCCGTGTCGGCCGCCCGGGACGCCGACGCCGCCGTGGTGGTCGTCGGCACCACCGAAGGCGGCGAGTCCGAGGGCTTCGACCGCGACTGTCTGCGCCTGCCGGCGCCACAAGACGAGTGGGTGGCGGCGGTCCTCCGCGCGAACCCCCGTACCGTCGTCGTCGTCAACGCGGGGGGTCCCGTCGAGCTGCCCTGGCGCGAGGACGCCGGAGCCGTGCTGCTCACGTGGTTCCCCGGCCAGGAAGCCGGGCACGCCCTCGCCGATGTCCTCCTCGGCCGCACCGAACCGGGCGGCCGCCTCCCCACCACCTGGCCCGTCACCCTCGCCCAGGCGCCCGTACGCACCACGCAACCCACCGACGGCCGGCTCCCCTACGAGGAAGGCCTGCACATCGGCCACCGGGCCTGGCTGCGCGCGGGCGCGGAGCCGGCCTACTGGTTCGGCCACGGACTCGGCTACACCACCTGGGAGTTCGAGCGCATCGGCCCACCCGAGTCGACGGGCGACGACGGCCGGGGCGGCGGCCAGGGTGGCAGCGGCCCTGCCGGCGGCGTCGGCGCCCGGAGCGGTAGGGGCGACGCCGGACGCGACCGCGGGGGATACGCGATCCCCGTGTCCCTCCGCAACACCGGCTCCCGGCGCGGCCGCCAGGTCGTGCAACTCCACCTGTCCAGGCCGGACTCGGCCGTCGAGCGTCCGGTGCGCTGGCTCGCGGGATGGGCGGCGGTGGAGGCGGATCCCGGGGAGCCGGTGACGGCGTACGTACGGATCCCCGCGCGCGCCCTGGAGCACTGGTCCACGGACTCCGGGGGCTGGGTCACGGAGCCGGGCCGCTTCGACGTCCTCGCCGGTCACAGCGCGGGCGACCTTCCGCTGCGGGGTGTGCTCGAGGTCTGATACCGGCGGCTACAGTGCCGCCATGGACGCAACGAGCACGGGGGCCGGGCCCGGTACGGGGGCGGCCCCGACCCTGGAGGACGTGGCGCGCGCGGCCGGGGTGTCCCGGGCCACGGTGTCCCGCGTGGTCAACGGCGTCCGCAACGTGGACCCGGCCCTCAAGCAGACGGTCCAGCGAGCCGTCGAGGCGACCGGATACGTGCCGAACCGGGCCGCCCGCTCGCTCGTGACCCGGCGTTCGGGCGCGATCGCGCTGGTGGTCTCGGGCGCGGGAGCCGCCGCGGACCGGGTGTTCCAGGATCCGTTCTTCGGACGGGTGGTGAGCGGGGTCGTACGGGCGCTGCGGCCGCGCGGGGTGCACCCGGTGCTGATGTTCGCCGACGGGGAGGCGGACCGTGCGCAGGTGCTCGCGCACCTCGCCCAGGGCGGCGCCGACGGCGCGCTGCTCGTCACCACCGACGGCAACGACCCCCTGCCCGGCCTGCTCGCGGCCGCGGGTCTGCCCGCGGTGCTCTTCGCGCGGCCCGTGCCGCCGGTACCGCTGGACTGGGTCGACCTGCGCCACCGCGAGGGCGGTGCGCTGGCCGCGCGGCACCTCCTCGCCGGGGGCCGCCGACGACTCGTCGCGATCGGCGGACCCGCGGACGTGCCGGCGAGCCGGGAGCGGGTGGCGGGCTTCCTGGAAGCGGTGCCGGGCGATGCTCCACCGGTGGCCGAGGCGGACTTCACGCTGGACGGGGGCGAACACGCGATGCGCGTGCTGCTGGCCGAACGGCCGCACCTGGACGGGGTCTTCGCCGCGAACGACCTGATGGCGCAGGGCGCCTGCCTGGTGCTCCGCGAGCACGGCCGCCGGATCCCCGAGGACGTGGCGGTGGTCGGTTTCGACGACTCCGCCGCGGCGGTGGCGGCCAGGCCCCGCCTGACGACGGTCCGCCAGCCGGTGGAGGACATGGCGTCCGACATGGTCCGCCTCCTCCTGGACCGCGTCACGGGCGCGGCCGCTCCCGAACCGGCCGGCGTCCTCTTCGATCCGGCACTCGTCATCCGCGACTCGGCCTGACCGCCGACGCGCCCGGCACCGGCGAGGGCCCGACGCCCGGCCTCACGCCCTTCCCGCACCGCCCCCGGCGCGCCTTCCCGCACCGCCCACGGCGTACCTTCCCGCACCGCCCCGGCGTACCTCGCCGCACCGCCCCCGGCCCGAACCGCGTCCCTGTCCCGCGTCCCCTCCGTCGACGTTCCAGCCCTAGCCCTGTCGCGTCGCCGCGGCCGACGCCCCGCGGACCTCCATGGCCGTCTGCCAGCCCGGGGCCTCCGACGGGGGCTCCGGTGGGGTGCGGCGGCCGCCCGTCGTGAAGAAGGCCGCCAGAGGGAGGGTGGCCGCGCCGACCGTGACGGCGTCGGGTCCGAGCTGGCCCATGTCGATGGTGACCCCCGCGGCGGGGTGGCGCAGGGAGTACCGCGTCGCGTGTTCCCGTACCGCCGGGAGGATGTACGGGCCGAGCATCAGGCCCGCCCAGCCGCCGATGAGGATCCGCTCGGGATGGAACAGGTTGATCACGTCCGACAGGCCCGCGCCCAGGTACTCCGCGGTCTCCTCGAGGACCTCCAGGGCGATCCGGTCGCCGCCGCGGGCCGCCGCGAGCAGCGCGGTCAGGGCGTCCTCCTCGTCCTCCGTGCCGGCGCCGGGGTCCCCGCCCCGCTCCGCCCAGCGAGCGAGCAGCGACTCCGCTCCCGTGTACGCCTCCAGGCACCCCAGCGCCCCGCACCGGCAGCGCCGGCCCCGGACCTGGACCGTCAGGTGGCCCCACTCCAGCGGGGCACCCTCGGTGGGGCCGCCGCCCGGGGAGCCGTCGGTGATCAGGCTCGCGCCGACGCCGGATCCGAAGAGCACGACCACCGCGTCGCGGGCCCCGCGTCCCGCGCCGAACCACATCTCCGCCTGGCCGAGCGTGCGCGCGCCGTTGTCGATGATGTAGGGCACCTCGTCGGGCACGGCCCGCGTCGCGCGCAGCAGCGCCTCCAGCGGGACCGCGTCCCAGCCGATGGTCTGGCCGTGCACCACGGTGCCGCCCGGGGCGTCGCGGTCCACGATGCCCGGTACGCCGATCCCCACCCCGAGGAGCCGGTCCGTGCCGACCCCGGCTTCCGCGAGTACGGTGGCGATCCCGGTCCGCACGTGGTCGACGATCGGGCCGACGTCGTAGCAGCCGCGCGGCTGCAACGGCATCTCGGCGCGCGCCAGTTCGGTGAGCGTGAGGTCGAACAGCTCGACCCTGACCCGGGTTTCGCCGACGTCGATGCCGATCATGTGCGCGCTGTCGGGCGCCACGCGCAGCAGCGTACGCGGGCGGCCGCCGTCCGAATCGACGATGCCGGCCTCCTCCAGCAGTCCGTCCGCGACGAGTTCGCCGACGACGTTGCTGACGGATCCCGAGCTCAGCCCGGTCTCGGGACCCAGCTCCTGCCGGCTCATCGGCCCGCCGAAGTACAACCGCTGCAGCACGGCGCTGCGGTTGCCCCTCCGCAGGTCCCGCACCGTACGTCCACTGCGCCCCGTGGTCATGTGGCTCCTTCCGCCCTGACATCGATCGCAACATACCCTTGCGCGACCCCTTGACGCGACCCTTTCACGAGGCTTAACTCACGTCCTAAATTAAGGCCTGGATCAAACGGAGCGGCCGAGTACCCGGTTGGGGCCTGGTAGTCGTGCCGTCCCGGGGGCCTTTCTTCCGAACCTTGCCGAAAGGGACCGAGCCGCATGCGCAGAACCCGAGCCGCCGCCGTCACCGCCGTCACCGTCTCCATGCTCGCAGCCGCCACCGCCTGCGGGGGCGGATCCGCGGACAACGGGGGCGGATCGAACACCGCCCCCAAGGAGCTCACCTACTGGGCCTCCAACCAGGGACCCGACATCGCGGCGGACCAGGCGACCCTCGGCCCCGAGCTGAAGAAGTTCGAAGAGCAGACCGGCATCAAGGTCAAGCTCGAAGTCGTCCCCTGGTCCGACCTGCTCAACCGCATCCTCGCGGCCACCGCCTCCGGACAGGGTCCCGACGTCCTCAACATCGGCAACACCTGGTCCTCCTCCCTCCAGGCCACCGGGGCCCTGCTGCCCTGGGACGCCAAGAACTTCGACGCCATCGGCGGCAAGGACCGCTTCGTCGCATCGGCCATCGGCTCGGCGGGCGCCGTCGGCAAGGACCCGGCCGCCGTCCCGCTGTACTCGATGTCGTACGCGCTCTACTACAACAAGAAGATGTTCCAGGAGGCGGGCATCGAGAAGCCCCCGGCCACCTGGGACGAGATGGTCACCATCGGCCAGAAGCTGTCCAAGGACGGCAAGTGGGCGCTCGGCGCGGAAGGTTCGAACCTCTCCAACAACATCCACCAGGTCTTCGTCTTCTCCCAGCAGCACGGCGCGAACTTCTTCGACGCCTCCGGCAAGCCCGCCTTCGACACCCCGGAGAACGTCGAGGCGGTCAAGCAGTACGTCGACCTGATGGCCAAGGACAAGATCATCGCTCCCGGCAACGCGGAGTACGACAAGAACCAGTCGCTCCAGGACTTCGCCAACGGCAAGACGGCCATGGTCCTCTGGCAGAGCGCCGCCAGCAGCTTCAAGACCCACGGGATGAAGGAGGGCGACTGGGGCGTCGCCCCCGTACCGGTCCCGGCCGGCGGCACCCCGGGCACCGGCAAGAACACCAACTCCATGGTCGCCGGCATCAACATGGCCGTCTTCAAGAACACCGACAACATCGACGGCGCCCTGAAGTTCGTGAAGTTCATGACCGGCGACGACGAACAGAAGCTCCTCAACAAGACCTACGGGTCCATCCCGCCGGTCAAGGCCGCCCAGACCGACCCCGCCTTCGCCGACGCCGACCTCACCGTGCTGCGCGACACGCTCTCCACCAGCGCCGCACCGCTCCCGCAGGTCCCCGAGGAGTCGCAGTTCGAGACCGCCGTCGGCACCGCCGTCAAGGAACTCTTCGCCGAGGCCGCCGCCGGCCGCGCGGTGACCACCGAATCGGTCAAGGCGCGGCTGACCAAGGCCCAGCAGCAGATGCAGAAGTGAGCACCGGTTCATGCCCGTCGCACCCGTCGCACCCGTAGCGGAAAAGCCGGTCGCCCCGGCGGGGAGGGCCAGGCGCACGACCGCACGCGTGCGCCGCCCCGGCCGCAGGCGCCGCGCCGCCCTGCCGTACCTCCTGCTCCTGCCCGCCCTCCTGCTCGAACTGCTCATCCACCTGATCCCGATGGTCATGGGCATCACGATGAGCTTCCGGCAGCTGACCCAGTTCTTCATCCGGAACTGGTCCAGCGCCCCCTGGACGGGCTTCGACAACTACGAACTCGCCGTCGACATCGACAAACCCGTCGGCGAGGCCCTGCTCCACTCCTTCTTCACGACCATCGGTTTCACCCTCCTCTCGGTGGGGCTGTGCTGGTTCCTCGGCACCGCCGCGGCCGTGTTCATGCAGGAGACCTTCCGAGGCCGCGGCATCCTGCGGGCGCTGTTCCTGATCCCCTACGCGCTCCCGGTCTACGCGGCCGTGATCACCTGGGCGTTCATGTTCCAGCGGGACAACGGCCTGGTGAACCACGTCCTCCACGACCAGCTGGGCATCGGCGGTGCCACCCACACCTTCTGGCTGCTGGGCGACAACAGTTTCTGGGCACTGCTGATCATTTCCGTGTGGAAGGGCTGGCCGTTCGCCTTCCTCATCGTCATGGCGGCGCTCCAGAACATCCCCAAGGACCTCTACGAGGCGGCCGCGCTGGACGGGGCCGGCATCTGGCAGCAGATCCGCCGGATCACCCTGCCCTCGGTCGGCGCCGTCAACCAGGTACTGATCCTGGTGCTGTTCCTGTGGACCTTCAACGACTTCGGCACGCCCTTCGTGCTGTTCGGCAAGTCCGCACCGGAGGCGGCCGACCTCGTCTCCATCCACATCTACCAATCCAGCTTCGCGACCTGGAACTTCGGCACCGGCTCGGCCATGTCCGTCCTCCTGCTGCTGTTCCTCCTCCTGGTCACCGCCGCCTACCTCGTCCTCACGACGCGGGGACGGAGGAACTCCGATGCCTGACCCCGTCCGCCGCCGCTCCCGCGGCCGCGCGCGGTCACCCCTGGACCCGCCGGCGTCCTTCAAGGTGATCCGGGCGGTCTTCCTCACCGTCCTCGCCGTCTTCGTCATGGTGCCCGTCTACGTGATGGTCACCAGCTCCCTCAAACCCCTCAAGGACGTGGCCGGCCAGTTCCGCTGGATCCCCAGCGGACTGACGATCCGCCCCTACATCGACATCTGGCACACGATCCCGCTCGCCAAGTACTTCGTGAACTCCCTCATCGTGGCGGGCGCGGCCACCGCCTGCTCCGTCGTGATCGCCGTCTTCGCGGCGTACGTGGTCAGCCGCTACCGCTTCCGCGGCAAGCGCCTGTTCACGGTGACGGTGCTCTCCACCCAGATGTTCCCCGGGATCCTCTTCCTCCTCCCGCTCTTCCTGATCTTCGTGAACATCGGCAACACCACCGGGATCGCCCTGTACGGATCCCGGGGCGGGCTGATCCTCACCTACCTCACCTTCTCCCTCCCCTTCTCCATCTGGATGCTCATCGGGTACTTCGACTCGGTACCCCGCGACCTCGACGAGGCCGCCACCGTGGACGGCTGCGGCCCCCTCGGCGCGCTCCTGCGCGTGGTGATCCCGGCCGCCGTACCCGGCATCGTCGCCGTCTCCGTCTACGCCTTCATGACCGCCTGGGGCGAGGTCCTCTTCGCCTCCGTCATGACGAACGACGCCACCCGCACCCTGGCCATCGGACTGCAGGGCTACTCCACGCAGAACGACGTCTACTGGAACCAGATCATGGCCGCCTCGCTCGTCGTCAGCATCCCCGTCGTCGCCGGATTCCTGCTGCTGCAGAAGTACTTGGTGGCCGGACTCACGGCAGGAGCCGTCAAATGACCCTTTCCGCAGAACGCCTCGACGCGGCACGCACCGGCACCGCCCGTACCGCCGCCGCGCCCGCCCCGATCGACCTCGGCGCCCTGCCCCGCGACTTCGTCTGGGGCACCGCGACCTCCGCCTACCAGATCGAGGGCGCCGTGGCCGAGGACGGCCGCGCCCCGTCCATCTGGGACACCTTCACCCGCGTCCCCGGCGCCATCGACGGCGGCCACGACGGCGACACCGCCTGCGACCACTACCACCGGTGGCAGGGCGACATCGACCTGATGCGGCAGCTCGGCACCAACGCCTACCGGCTCTCCGTCGCCTGGCCGCGCGTGCTGCCCGGCGGCGACGGCCCCGTCAACGACAAGGGCCTCGACTTCTACGACCGGCTGATCGACGGACTGCTCGCCGCGGGCATCGAACCGTCCGTCACCCTCTACCACTGGGACCTCCCCCAGGCGCTCCAGGACCGGGGCGGCTGGCCCGAGCGGGCCACCGCCGAGCACTTCGCCTCGTACGCCGGCCTCGTCGCGGAGCGCCTCGGCGACCGCGTCACCCAGTGGGCCACCCTCAACGAGCCGCTCTGTTCGGCTTGGATCGGCCACCTCGAAGGCAAGATGGCCCCCGGCGTCAGCGACCTCACCGCCGCCGTCCGCGCCTCCTACCACCTGCTGCTGGGCCACGGCCTGGCCGTCCAGGCCGTCCGCGCCGCGGCGCCCGGCGCGCAGATCGGCATCGTCAACAACCTCTCCACCGTGGAACCGGCCACCCACGGCGACGCCGACCGGGCCGCCGCCCGGCGGATGGACGGCCACGTCAACCGCTGGTGGCTCGACCCC
The DNA here is from genome assembly GCF_040611715.1 of Streptomyces sp. NPDC006544. Classification (NCBI taxonomy): domain Bacteria; kingdom Bacillati; phylum Actinomycetota; class Actinomycetes; order Kitasatosporales; family Streptomycetaceae; genus Streptomyces; species Streptomyces sp. NPDC006544. The sequence continues at coordinate 25,046 of NZ_JBEXOV010000010.1, forward strand.
GTCCACGGCCGCGGCTTCCCCGCGGACATGCGCGAGGTCTACGGCGTGGACCTGCCCGAACGCCCCGGCGACCTCGAGACCATCGCCGCCCCCCTCGACTGGACCGGCCTGAACTACTACTTCCCGCAGGTGGTCACCGCCGACCCGCACGGCGCCGCCCCCTACGCCCGGATGATCGACCGGCCCGGCGTCCCGCGCACCGGAATGGACTGGGAGGTGGACGCCGACGGCCTGGAGACCCTGATCATGCGCCTCACCGAGGAGTACGGGGCCCGGCGCATCCTCATCACCGAGAACGGCTCCTCCTACCCCGACACCGTCGCCCCCGACGGCAGCGTCCACGACCCGGAGCGCACCGCCTACCTGACGGCCCACCTGGCCGCCTGCGCCCGCGCGGCCCGCCGCGGCGCCCCCCTGGCCGGCTACTACGCCTGGTCCCTGCTCGACAACTTCGAATGGGCCTACGGCTACGACAAGCGCTTCGGGCTGGTCCACGTGGACTACGCGACGCAAGCGCGCACGGTCAAGACCAGCGGCAGGCACTACGCGGACGTGATCGCCGCCCACCGGGCCCTGTAACCGGTCCCACCCGCACGCCACGCACCTCCTCCCGCGCGCGGGCCGCCACACCCCGCGCGTACAGCCCGCCCGCACGACCCGGCCGAACCGCCGCGCCGCGCCCGCCCTTCCTCCCCGGGCGGGCGCGGCATTTCGTGGTGGGATGGGCGGGGGGCCACCTGACACGGAGAGGCGAGAGGTATGTCCGAGGACCAAGAAGGCACCATGCGGGCGATGACGTACAAGACGTACGGCGGGACGGAGGTGCTCTCCGAAACCCGGATCCCCGTCCCCAAGGTCGGCCCCGGCGAGGTCCTCGTCCGCGTCCGCTGCGCCTCCGTCAACCCGGTCGACTGGAAGATCATGGCGGGCGGGCTCGACGGTCTGATGGACGTCGTGTACCCGGTCGTACCCGGCTGGGACGTGGCCGGAACGGTCGAGTACGCGGGCATCGACACCCCCGAGTTCACGGCCGGCGACGAGGTCGTCGCCTACGCCCGCAAGGACTACGTGCACGGCGGCACCTTCGCCGAGTTCGTCACCGTGCCCGTACGGGCCCTCGCGCGCAAGCCCGTCAGCCTGAACTGGCAGCAGGCCGCGGGGCTCCCGCTGGCCGGCCTCACCGCGTACCAGCTGCTCACCCGCCTGAAGACCGGCAAGGACGACACCGTCCTCGTGCACGGCGCCGCGGGCGGCGTCGGCTCCTTCGGCGTGCAGATCGCCCGCGCGCTCGGCGCCCGAGTGATCGGCACCGCCTCCCCGCGCAACCACGACCGGCTGCGCGAACTGGGCTGTGAGCCCGTCGAGTACGGCGAGGGCCTCACCGACCGGGTCCGCGCGCTGGCGCCCGACGGGGTCACCGTCGTCGCCGACTTCGTCGGCGGGGTCCTCGACACCACCCTGGCGGTCCTGGCCGAAGGCGGCCGGCACGCGTCCATCGCCGACCACGACGTGCTCGGCGCGGGCGGCCAGTGGATGTGGGTACGGCCCGTCGGCGAGGACCTCGCCGAGCTGGGCAGGCTCGCCGACGCGGGACAGCTCGGCGTCACCGTCGCCGAGACCTTCCCGCTCTCCGACCTCGCCGCCGCCTTCGAGCTCAGCCAGGCCGGCCATACCGCGGGGAAGATCGTCGTAGAGATCTGAGCGGAGCCGGGCGGGGTCCGTCCGAAGGAGAGGGAGCCCGCGTCCCCGCCCCGGGACGCAGCCCCGTCCCCGCCCACTGGACGCGACCGCGCGCCGCCCGGGTCAGATCCGGACGGCGCGCGGGGTTGCGGGGGCGTCTTGCCGAGGATCAGGCGTAGACGCCGAAATGGAACAGGGAGTAGCCGTAGCCGGTTCCCCGCTGGGTCATGTCCAGGCGCACGTACCGGCCCGACGCGTTGATGTCGAAGTCGTCGATACCGCCGTCGCCGTTCGACGTGGCGTACGCGGTACGCCAGTTCTGGCCGTCGTCCGACACCTGGAGCGTGTACGCCTTCCCGTACGCGCTCTCCCACACCACCTGCGCGTGCTTGAGCTGCTTCACCGCACCCAGGTCCACCCGCAGCCACTGCGGGTCGGACCACGTGCTCGCCCAGCGGGTGGTGTCGTTCCCGTCCGTGGCCAGCTGGGGGCCGCACGGACAGCCGCCGTAGCCGTCGTTCTGGAACGTCGAGGAGGTCGTCGGCCGGTTCAGCGCCACGTTCGTCCCCGCCACGGGCGGCGGGACCACCTTCACGGAGCGCTGCTCGACGCCCACGTTGCCCCGGCCGTCCTTGACCTTGACGTAGAGCTTCCACACCCCGGTCCTGGCCGGGGCGGTGACCTTGAGCGTGCCGTTGCCCAGGTTCGTGAACGGCACGGACACCAGAGCGTTGCCGCCGTCCACGTACTTGCCGCCCCACAGCACCTCGTACGCGAGCTGGTCGCCCTCGGGGTCGGTCGCCGGAGCGCCGACCGTCACCTCCTTGCCCGCGGGGACGGCGCCCGGGTCGGGGACCGAGGGCACGGAGACGGTCGGCGGCAGGTTGTCGCCGGCCGTGTTGCCGCCGTACGCCCGCTTGACCGCGTAGTACATCGTGCGGCGCTCGCCGGCCGGGGTCAGGTTGAACCAGTGGCCGCCGAAGTCGTACTCGGTGCCGTAGTGGAAGACCGTCGCGCCCAGCGCCACCCCCCGGTGGCCCGTGACGCAGCTCCACGCGCGGGTGTACCCCTCGGCCTTCGCCCGGTCCCCCGGCTCCAGCGGGACGCCGTTCGCGTCGTCCGGGACCTCCCACTCACCCGCCGGGCCGGTCTCCGTGACGATGTACGGCTTGGAGTAACCACCCTGCTCCCACGCCTGCTTGATCCCGCAGGCCTCCTTGTAGGAGTTGACCGCGTAGAGGTCCAGATCCGGGGAGTTGCGCTTGTAGTACGTCCAGGCGCCCACCCACGCGTCGGTGGAGGTGACGGGGTGGTTGGCGTCGGTGCGGTGGATGGCCTTCGCCACGTCGTTCACGAACGTCGTGTACGCGTTGCGCTGGTTCTCCAGCTCCGTGCCGCTGTAGCAGTTCTGCAGACCGAGCACCGACTCGTTGCCGACGTTCCACATCAGCACGGCCGGGTTGTCGCGGTAGGCCTGCACCCACTTGGTGAACTCGGCCAGCATGTTGTTCTTGTACGTCGTGTCCGTGACGTAGTTCGTGCAGCCTCCGCTGCCCGGACCGCCGCCGGGCTGGAGCCAGAAGCCCGCCACGACCTTGATGTCGTTCGCGGCGGCGGCGTCGAACAGCTGCGCGCTGCTCGCGTCCGTGCCCCACGTGCGGATGGTGTTGGCGCCCAGCGACTTCACGTCGGGGAGCAGGCGCGCGGCGTCGGCGGGGGAGGGCCCCCAGGTGACGCCCTTGACGAGGTACGGAGAACCGTTCACGGTCAGCTGCCAGTTGCCCTGGGAGCCGGTCACCTTCACCACGCTGCCGACGGCTTGCGCCGGGCCCGCGGGAACGAAGGTGACGACGCCCGCGAGCAGGGCGGCGGTGGTGACGGTGCTGCGCATGCGGGAGAGCATGCAGGAACCTCCTTGAGGGGGAGTGGGGGAAGGGGGGCGTGCTACGGAAGCCGGCCGTCGGAGCCGAGGACGGTGCCGGCCTCCGGGTGGAACTGGTCGTAGCCGCGGTTGTTGCACTGGAGGCCGCCGTTGATGCAGTGGTCGACCATGGCCTTCAGGGTGCGCTCGTCCCACGCGTTGAAGAAGTCGTAGTGGAAGGAGTGGCCCGACCCGCTGGACAGCCTGACCTGTGACATGTCACCGCTGACGGGGAAGGCCATCTTGAACTCGACCATGGGGACCGCGACCGGGTGGCTGGGCGGGCAGACGTTGTCGTTGTTGCCGGGCTTCGTCACCGGGTAGGCCATGTGTGCCTTGTGGTCCGGGGTGTCGAGGTTCTTGCCGTCCCAGCAACTGGGCGACTGCATACGGATGTTGAGCTGGGTGCCGGCCGGGCAGCTGGCCGGGAACTCCGTGTTCTTGAAGCTGTCGCCGCACTCCCAGCCCTCGACCCAGCCCTTGTTGGCGCGGAACTCGGCCGCGGTCTGGGTCGGGCTGCCGACGAGGAAGCGCAGACCCTTGGGGAAGGGGCGCACGCTCGTGTAGTCGGTGACCCCGGTCTTGTAGTAGATGACCTGAGGGCCGGTGGGCAGGACCTTCCGGGTGCCGTCGAAGAGCGTCGGCATCCAGTAACCGGACAGGTCGCCGAGCGCGGTGCAGGCCGTGCCGCCGGCGCTCAGGGAGGCGGTGGTGCTGTCGGCGTTCGTGCCGGTGTTGCCCATGAAGGTGTGGTCGTGCGAGGCGCCGGGCCGGCCCGCGAACACGATCGGGTCGTCGGGCGCGGTCTTGGTGACCGCACAGTTGGCCTGGAACTCGTGGAAGTAGCGGTCCGGCGGGTTGTTCCAGGACGGGGTCACGCCGGTGACCTGCGGAACGGCCGGGATGTAGCCGTCGCCGTCGGGGTCGTCGCCCGTGGCGAGCGGGGCCACGGCGGCGTGGTTCATGTTCAGGTGGACGGCGGCGGTGCCGGGGGTGGCCTGCGCGGTGAGCGCGGTCGCGCCGAGACCGGCGGCCGCGGTCACGGCGACGGCTGCCGAGACCAGCAGGGCGGACAGGGCCCGCGGTCGGAGTTTCATTGCTGGGGCTCCTTCGGGGTGGTGGGGCGGTTCTGAAAGAGCTGGGAGAGCGCTCTCTCAGGGGGCCCGGAAAACGCGGGGCGGCCGGTGGCCGCCCCGCGAACCGGGGATCAGGGGTGGATCAGGGGAACGAGACGACGGTGGACGGGGTGGTCGACGTGCCCGAGGTCGGGGCGCCGGTGTTGTTGACGACGTGCTCGTACTGGCCGTTGCCGCCCAGCGAGACCACGAGGAGGTCGTGGAACTTCACCCCGGGCTTCACCGGGACCTCGAAGCCGTGGTCCTGACGGATCGTCGGATCGACGTTGAAGTAGCAGTAGCTGCCCAGTCCCCAGCCCTCGTGGGTGTTGACCGAGTCGGCCACCTTGTAGGCCGCGAAGCCCTTGACGGAGCCGTTCTGGACGGCGGCCTGGTTGGGGGCGTCGTACGCCTTCTCGTTCTGGAAGAAGACCGTGCGGCCGCGCTCGCCGTTCCACTCCACGTCGTACTTGTTGAAGTGCTCGACGAAGAGCCCGGTGGCCAGCACGTCGTCACCGTTCACACGGAACCCGTAGTCGGAGCGGTTGGTCTCCCAGCCCACCCCGTCCCCGTGGTCGGCGCGCCAGATCCAGGTGTGGTCGACGATCGTGTCGTGGTTGTTGATCACCATGCCGGCCGTGGCCTTGCCGGCGCCGGCGCCGCCGACCCGGATGAACACGTCCTGGACGGTGGTCGGGTTCGCACCGTGGTCCGTGGTGGTGCCGGCCGGGCCGACCTCCAGCAGGGTGGGGGAGTTGACGGTGCCCGCGTCGATCAGGAAGCCGGCGAGCTTGACGCCGTCCACGTCGGCGACCTTCATCGCCGTCACCCCGTTGTCCGGGATGATGGTGGCGAGGCCCAGGCCGAGGACGACCGTGTCGGCGCGGTTGACCTGGATGGTCCGGTCGACGTGGTAGACGCCCGGGGTGAAGAGCAGGTGCAGGCCCTGGGCCAGCGCCTGGTTCATCGTCGCGGCACTCGTGCCCGGCTTGACCACGTAGAACCGGCTCAGCGGGACCGAGGTGCCCTGCGGTGCGCCGTTGCCCCAGGACGTGCCGCGCGCGTTCACGCGCTTGGCCGGGACGAAGACCTTGTACTCGGATCCGTCCAGGTAGAGGAAGGGCTTCTCGCGGGAGACGGGGGTGGTGTCCAGGGTGGTGTAGCGCGGCTCCGGGAAGCTCTGGGCGGGCGCGCCCACGGTGCCGGAGAAGACCTGGTTCCAGACGCCGTTGGACCAGCCGCCGATCGAGCTGTCACGGGTGTACCACTGCTGCTGGGAGTAGTTGCCGATCTGACCGTCGATCTTCGAGTCGGCGATGTAGCCGCCCGAGGCCCAGCCGTAGCCGTCAGGGGCGAGGTTCAGACCGCCCTTGACGTGCATCCGGCGGAACGGCGCGGCCTGCGAGACGGCCCAGCGGTCGGTGCCGTTGACCGGGTTGAGGGCGAGGTTCTCGGCCGAGCGCCAGAAGTTCTGGGTGGCGTTGCCGCCGAACCAGCCGGCGTCGACGGTCACGTCGCCGTTGATGGTGGTGTCGTCGGGGTTCAGGCCGAGACCGGAGATCGAGGTGTAGAAGCCGATCTGGGCGTTGAGGCCGTTGTAGGTGCCCGGCTTGAACAGGAACTGGTAACGGCCGGAGCCGAACTGGGCCGACTCCTGCTGGGCGAAGACCTGGTCCAGCTTGGCCTGGATGTTCGGCGTGGAGGGATCGAAGACGATCACGTTGGGGCCGAGGTCGCCGCCGCCGGGGAGGGTCGGGCCGGTGCCGCCGGCGGTCCCGTAGACCTGGAACTCCCAGAGCGAGTAGCCGTATCCGGTGGTCCGCTGGGTGCCGTACACGCGGACGTAGCGGGCGGTGCCGGTGATGTCGTGGGTCTGGACGCCACCGGTGCCGTTGGCGGTCGAGTACGCGGTGGACCAGTTGGCGCCGTCGGTGGACAGCTCCACCCGGTACGCCTTGCCGGCGGCCGTCTCCCAGCGCAGGACGACCTGGCTCAGCTGGGCCGGGGCGCCGAGGTCGACCTGTATCCACTGGGGATCGGCGAACTGGCTGGACCAGCGGGTGCCGTTGTCACCGTCCACGGCGGCGGAAGCGGGTGTGCCGGCGCCCTCGGTGGAGGAGGCGGTGGCCGGCTTGCCCTGGGAGAGGAGAGTGGGCGCCGCGGTCGCGGCGGTGCTCGGGAGGAGCACGAGGAAGGCGGCGATCAGCGAGGCCGCGAGCGCGGCGACGGTCAGCCGCGAGGGGCCGCGCCGGGCTCGGAGGGATCGGCGTGGGGGGTGATCGGTGTGCAGGGGCATGCGGGGCAACTCCTGACGTCGAGGATCCGGGGAGGATCGAAGCGTGAGTGAACTGCCCTGCGCGAGGTGCCGTCAAGGGTTTGAGCGTTCATGAACTGAAGATCCAATGACGTGTCAATCACGCATCAGGCCTGTGAACTTGGGGTTTCTTCAATCCTTGTGAAAAGTATTGACGAAAAAACGTGCCAGGTCTCTACTGAGGCTCTGACCGCTCCGTCTCGTCCTGCCCGCGAGGGCGGGGCGGAGCCTCGGTCGAAAGCCCTCGACAGGTTCGGGGAGAGGAATCCGATGGGTGTTCAAGGGCAGCGCTGTGTTCGTTACTTGTCGTCACCGGGTGCAGTGACTGACTCCCGCACGGACTGCCGTGGCAGGGCTCCTTCGGTTCCTCAGGAGAGGTCGGGGACGGCCCCGCACTCCGCCCAGGTCACTTCCGTGCCGGGAAGCGTCGCCGACCACGAACCCGTGAGGCCGGCCAGGGCGGTCGCGTCCGGCGGCGTCGGGCCGAGGCCCACCGCGTACCGGGCCAGGACCGGCGTGCGCGCGAAGGGGCGTGGCCAGGCGTGGGCCTCCGCGAGGCCCGATGCCGTCAGGACGCCGAGCAGGGCGCGCATCCGCCCGCGCGTCCGGCCGAGGTTCTCCTCGAACTCGGCGGGCCGGGCCGCCGTCACCGTGACCACGGCCCAGGCGGCGTGCCGCCGGTGCGGGGACGTCGGGCCGGGCGCGGAGCGGCCCGCGGGTCCCGCGTCGAAGGCCTCCCAGGCGGCGTACAACTCCCGTACCAGCAGATCGCGCAGGCCGGGCCCCACCTGGGTGGTGCAGCTGCGGACCGGGGCGGAGGGGGTGAGGACGGTGAGCGCGGCGCCGTCGGCGATCGGCTCCGGACCCGCGCCATGGTCCGGGTCCGGGCGGGCGGTGGACCCGCCGACCTGGGCCGGGGTCGGTTGCGGAGCCGGAGACAGGGCCACCGGTACGCGCCAGTCCCAGGCGGCCCAGGTGGCGAAGAACGCGTGGAGCAGCGGACCGGGGGAGAGGTCCGGGGCGGTGTGCACCGTGCGGGCGGCGAGGACGGTCCAGGCCAGGCCGGGGAGACCACCGAACGGAGCCGAGTCGAGGCCGCGGGAACGGGCCCAGAGCTTCACCTCACGTGCCAGTCGGGCGAAGGCCGTGTGGTCCGGGCCCACGAAGGCCAGTACCGCCTCCGCGTCGCTCACCGCGCTCAGTGCCACCGCCTCCGCCCCGCCGAGCGTCGTCCGCCGGGCCACTGCCTCTTCGGGAGGCGTCGACCCGGCGGCGACGACCACCAGATCGACGTCCAGTGCTCTCGCGGTGGGCCCGGTCGTACCGGTCCGGGTCGTATCGGCCCGGGTCGTATCGGTCCGGGGCGTCGCGGACCAGGTCGTGTGCGGCCGGGTCGTGCCGCGCCCGGGCGGGGCGGACCTGCCGCCGGTCGGCCTGCCGCCGTCATGTCCGGTGGTGCCCGGTCCGGGCGCAGCGGGTCCGGCCACGTGGAAGCGCAGCCCCGGTACCCGGGAGCCCTTCACTTCGCGGAGCCGCTGCGCCTCCGGGAGCGCGGCGGCGATCCGCGCGCGCACGTCGACGCCGTCGACTGCCCCCGGCAGCACCGCCACGAGGTCGAGGTCGGCGCCCGCCGACGCGCAGCCCATCCGCCGCGAGCCGACCACGTGCACGACGCCCTCGGGCAGCGCCGCCGCGATCCGTCCGGCGATCCGTGATGCGCTGCCCGCCGCTGCCGCTGCCGCTGCCGCTGCCGCTGCCGCTGCCGCTGCCACGCTGTGCGCCGGCGTCCTCCCCCGGTCCGGCCCCCGGTCCTGCCCTCGGCCCCGGACGTCGCCCCGCACGTCGTCCCGCACGTCGTCTTGCGCGTGCTCCCGTGCCGCGCCCCGGTCCGCCGACGCTTCGGCCGCCCGGTCCGTCCACGGATCCGCGACGGCCGCGCGCGCCGGCTCCGTCGCCCACCGGACCTCACCGGTCCCGAGCTCCACCGTCGCCCGGACCTCCATCGGCCCGTCCCCGCGCCGTGACAGCACGGCGAGCGATCCGACCCGTGCCGTCCGGCCGCCCCCGAGCCGCGCGGCGAACTCCGCTTCCGCCCGCCGCGGGTCACGGCTGCGCCCCAGGGTCAGGTGCGGTGTGTAGCCCCCGCTTCCGCCCCGACCCCGCCCCCGGCATCCCGGGAACCGTTCGCCGAGTGCTCGCCGCAGCTCCTGCCACGGCTCGTCGCCGGCCGCGGCGGGGTCCAGCCACAGGGTCGGGCCGAAGGCGTACACGCCTTCCAGCCGCGCGGTGAACGCCCCCGTGCGCGCCGCGACGTCGGCCAGGAGCGGCAGCGCCTGCTCGAAGGAGGACTCCGGTACGAAGCCGAACAGCAGGTTCACGTGGGCCGGCCAGCGCTCCGCCTGCGGGTCGTGCTCCCGCCGCACCGCTTCCACCGCCGCGTCGTGCGGGGCCAGCCAGGCCACGGCCGTCCGCGGGGTCGGTCGTACGTCCAGCACCGCGGGGGGCCGTGTTCACCCGCGGCCCCGAACTCCAGCGTGGCCTCCACCCCGTAGTGGTCGGACAGGAACAAGCCGTCGGGAGCGGGGCGGTCGCCGCGCAGCGCGGCCTCCGTCACCCGGACGTCCGCCGACCGCAGCAGGATCCGGTCCAGTCGCGCGGCCCGACCCGACAGCGAGCCCACCGCGGCGAGCGGATTGGCGACCGGATCGAAGGTCGGCGTCCGGTCGTCGACGCCGTGTACCTCGTTCCACGCATCGCGCAGCCCCAGCACGGCCGCGGGCCCCTCGGCTCCCGAGCGCCCGTCGTTGAAGTCGCCCAGCAGCGCCACCGCGTCCGCATCGACCCCGGCCAACCCCTCGCGGAGCGAGGTCAGTTCGTCCGTGCGCCGGTCGGCTCCACGCTCCGTGTGGTCACTCGTCAGGTGCGTCGCGACGACGACGAGCGGCCCGCCCGCCGTGTCCACGGTGACCGCGACGGCCGCCTTGTGCGGACCGAGCACGTGCACGCCCGCCTCCCGGACGGGCAGTCGACTCAGGACCAGCAGCCCGCTCTCGGCCACGTCCCGCCCGCCGGGATCGGCCGCGACCGTGTAGCCGTCCCGCACCCACGGCTCGGCGAGCAGCATCGCGAGCAGCTCGCGTTCCACCTCCTGGAGTGCGATCACGTCGGCGTCGGCCGCGGCGAGGTCCGCCAGCAGCAGCGGCCTGCGCCGTGCGGTGGAGATGCGCGGGGCGTCGTACCGGTCCCAGAGCGTGTTCCACGTCAGCATCCGCACCCGGGCGTGATCCGTCGCGCGGGCCCCGTCCTCGGAGGCGGGCTGCCAGGAGCCGCCGCCCGCGGGGTCCCAGGCGTAGGGCGTCCGCGCCGTGAAGAAGGGCGCCCGCAGCAGCCTCGGTGCGCGGACCCGGCCGGCGGCCGTGCTGTCGACGACGTCCAGTCCCGTCGCCCGGTCCCATACCAGCTCGCCGTCCGCCTCGACGAACAGCACGCGGTGCCACGGGACGTCCCCGCCCGGCACGAAAGAGGGCAGCGGAACCCGCTTGGGCGCGGCCCCGCGCTGCAGCACCCCGAACGTGAACCGTGCCGGGTCGAACCGCGGATCCCAGCGGACCTGGTGGTAGAGCTCCTCGCTGGTACGCATCAGCCGTCCCCGCCCCCCGTCGTCACCGCCGGTGCCGGTGCCGTTGCCGTTGCCGTTGCACGAGCCGGCGTCGTGGCGGTCCCATCAGGGGCGATCGTCCCCGCCGTGTCCTCCACGGTTCCGCCCGCCCCGAGGTACCAGGTGCGGTGCGCCTCGCCGGGGTACGGCGGCGCGAACCGGTGCAACTGGGAGGTCAGCACGTGTGCCGGTACGGGGTGAGGCCGCGTGGAGTTGCGGCGCAGCAGCTCCGCCTCCCCGACCAGGACCACCGCGTGCGTGACCAGCGCGCCCCGCCGGCGCGCGACGGCGCCGGCCAGCCCGCGCTGCTGCCCGGTGAGCGAAGTGGCGTCCCAGACCACCGTCCCGCCGCGTGGCGCGGCGGCGGCCAGGGCCGAGTCCAGCCGCTCCAGGCCCTCGCGCAGCACGTCCGCGTTGTCCCGCTGGTCCGCACGCGAACCCCGCGCCGTGCGCAGATCGTCGAGGCTGATGCAGGTCTCCACTCCCGGCAGGGCGCGGGCGAACGTGCTCTTCCCGCTGCCCGAGGGCCCGCACAGCTGCACCAGCCGGGGGAAGGACCCGCCGTCCCGCCACCGCCAGGTCGCCGCGACGGCCTCCTCGGGGCCCGACACCTTGCCCTGTCCGTACGCGGTGCGGGCCTCGGCCCAGCAGCGGTCGGCCGCGTCGGTGTCGGTGATCCCGGCGGCGGCGAGCGCCTCGCGCAGCCCGGCCCGCAGCGGGTCCAGTGGCGCGGGCCCGAGCAGCCCCGCCTCCTCGGCGTGCAGCGCGGACCACTCGACGGCCTCCAAGGCCTCCCCGTCCCGGTATTGCCCGCGCTCCGTGGCGGACCGGGCGGTCTTCCCCTCGTCGTCCCGCCGAGGCACCGGCCCGGGGACCACCCCCGCCAGTGCGTGCAGTACGCCCAGATCCGCGGCTTCCGCCATGCGCACCAGCCCGGCCCGCCGCTCCTCGTCCGGGTGGGGGAACGGCCTGCGCAGGGCCGGGTACAGCCCGACCAGGTCCGCGACCCGCCGCGCCGTGTTCATCCCGAGCGGCCCCGCCGCGAGCCCGGCCGCGAGGCGGGCCCGGGGTACGCCGTGCAGCGCGGCCGCCAGGATGCCTGCCAGCCGGTCCTCCCCGGACCGGCGCACGCCCAACCCGTCGATGCGGTCGGCGACTTCGGCGGCGGCCTGTTCGACTTCGCAGGCGATTCCCCCGGCCTCGGCGAGGAGTCCCCCGCCCGCGGCCCCCGCCGCCGCGGCCTCGGCCGCCCCCGCAGCCGCCGCCCCGGCTGCCGGCACGGCCTCCGCCGTCCCGACCGCGCGCAGCAGCCCTGCCACATCGGGATCGGCTCCCGACCGCACGTCCCACAAGGCGGCGGCCGGGCCGAGCCCGTTCGCCACCACCGGCGCGTACATCCAGTGCGTGTCCGTCCGCACATGGCCGCCGCGCACCCATTTGGCCACGCGTCGCCCGAAGTCGGCCCGCTCGAAGCCCGCCGCCGTCCGGATGACGTACCCCTCCTGCCGTGCGGTGTCGAGCCGGAGCCTGCGCAGCGCGCGCTCGTCGAAGACCCCGCGCCAGAGCACGCGCGGTCCCGGCACGCCGAGGCCGCGCAGGAACCGCACCGTCCGGTCCCAGTCGAGGCAGCGCTCGCCGTCCCACACGGAGAACCCGTAGAACCACGCGTCGAGTTCCTCGTACGCCAGCGAGTGCCGGGCGTAGACGTTCTCCCCGCACACGCGCCAGCCCGCCGGGATCCCCGCGCCGATGCGGCTCTGCAGGCCCTTCACCCAGGCCCGCGAGGGGTGGTGGCCCGAGTCGAGCGAGCGTGCGTGCAGGCCGTCCGCGTAGAGGGTGGTGTTCTCCCCGTCGAGCTTCTCGGTGACCACCACCTCGCGCCCGGCCAGCCCGTCCACCCCGGTGGTGCGCACGTCGTCGGAGGTCGCGCCCGGCGACCACGGCAGATGCGGGGTCCGGGGGTAGTGGGTGCGCATGGTCCGCTCCTGCTCGACGACGGGGGTGCCCGGTCACTTTAGGTAGCCGGGCCGGCGTCGAACCAGTGAATATTGCGATCCCCTTCGCGCCCCGGGCCGTGTCCCCCGAGGGTCCGGACCGCCCCGGGTCAGTATCCGATCGTGAACCGCCGGCCCGCGTGCGCGTCGCGCTCGATCTCGTCGACCAGCGCGACGGCGTAGTCCTCCGTGGAGATGCGGCTGCGGCCGTCCTCGTCCACGACGAGGTCGTCGAGCCCCAGCCGGTACGTTCCCGTCCGCTCGCCCGGCTCGATCAGCGCGGCCGGGCTCAGGTTGGTCCAGTGGACCTCGTCCACCGGGACGGTCCGCAGGAAGTCGAGCGCCTCCCCGTGGGCGTGCATGACGGCGAGGACCGGCTCCGGGATCCCGGCGCCGTCCCACACCAGCGGCCCGCCCGGGGTGCGCAGCGAGCCCGCGCCGCCGACGGTGATCACGCGCGGCCGGGGCGGCGCTCCGTCGATGCCGAGCGCCTGCACACCGCCGATCAGGGATTTGACGGCGCTGAGGAGCGTGGTGGGATCCCCGGGGCCCGGTCCGAACGCGCTCACCACCACGTCCTGCCCGGCTGCCGCCTGGGTGACGGACGCGGGGTCGAGCACGTTGCCGCGTACGACCACGGGCGCTCCGGCCCTGCCGGCGGCGCCGGAGCCACCGGCACCGTCCCCGCCGAGCCGAGCCGGATCGCGTACGACGGCCGTGACCTGGTGCCCGCGCCCGAGTGCTTCCCGCAGCACCCGGGAACCGATCGTTCCGGTCGCGCCGAAGAGTGCGATCCTCGTCATGCCGACTCCTGGGGGTGGAGGCTGTGGGGACCCCGGCCGGGGCCCGCCCGGCCCATCCAAGCGAATCCCGGCCCCCGCGCCCGGCAGCGCCACGCGGTCGGCGACGGGGCGTCGACGACGGGTGGTCCGCGACCGGCGCGTGAGGACACGGACCGGTGCCCACGTGGCGGGTGACACAGGGTCACCCGCCACGCGGTCAATGACACGCGGTCAGTGACACAGCGCCACGATGGACGGGTCGACCGTCCCCCGCGCCGCCGCGCACAGCGGCGCCATGTCGTACGTACGGTTCGGCGCGGGCCGGGGCCTACGGGGCTGCGCGGCCGGCGGCCGTGCGGGCCTGGCGGCGTGCTCGACGGCGGGCCGTACGGCCCGTGCGGGCTTGGAGCGCCGCGTCCGCTCCGGCCGGTGCCGCGGTGGGCCGGGCCTCGCAGCGTGCCGCTCCCCGGCGACGGGCACGGGCACGGACGCGGGAGCAGGCGCGGCCGCCCCGGGATCGGGGGCGACGGCCGTGTCCGGCCCGGGAGCCGAAGGCTCCGCGCCGGCCTGCGGCAGCCGCCCCAACGGCGCCGCCTCCACGGTGGGTTGCGGCCCGGCCGTCCTCCGGTCGGCGGACACCGGCCGTGGCCCGCCCCCGGTTCCCGGTGGCCCCGGCTCTGCCGGCCGTACGGTCACGCACCCGGCCGTCATGGCCAGCGCGACAACGATCAGGGGCACCCACGGTCCCCGGCGCGACTGCATCCGTCCACCCTGCCGCACGGACCCCCGTATCCGGGCACGTCCTCACCCGCACGAGTGGTGCGGACCGGCGGGAGGGCCGGGCCCGCCCGGCCCGGGTCCCTGCGGCCGCGCCCGTTCAGCGCATCACCCGCACGTCACGCTGTCGCGCGGCGTGTAACGGGTGTTCAGCGTCTCCCGCTTGACCTCCTGCCCGCCCTTGACGAACACCCGGTCGACGGCGACGTCGAAGCCCTCCAGCGGGGACTGGGGCTCACACTTCGGCCCGGTGCCGTCGCGCGTGGCCGGCGGCTTGACGTTCGTACGGGGACCCTTGGAGGCGCGTATCTCGTCGTACCGCTTCGTCCCCAGGAAGGTGATGGTGACCGACGTGTCGGTGGCCTCGGCCTGGATGTAGAGGGCTTTGCCCGAATCGTTGGCGAAGCGCAGGTCGAGGCTGCCCCAGGCGACGGTGGCCTCGCGGCCCTCCGGGTAGCGCTCGATGTAGAAGGAGTGCGCCCCGTACTCCACGGGCTTGACCCCCGAGAAGAACATGGCGTTGAAGACGGTGGTGGCGACCGCCGACACCCCGCCCCCCGACGCCTTCTCGTACTGGCCGTTGTTGATGATCAGACCGTCGACGAAGCCGTTCGCCTTCGTGCGTTCCCCCACCCTGCGGTTGAAGCTCCACGTCTCGTCGGGCATAACGAGCGAGCCGTTGATGAGCTCTGCGGCCCGGCCTATGTTCGTGGTCCGGTAGGGGGCCTTCTCGAACTCGACCGTGAAGGAGGACACCTTCTCCTTGATGCCGAGCTGCTCGACCGTGTTCCGGGACAGCGCCGGCTGGACCGTCTCCGTGGCGACCTCGCCCGTACGCTCCGCCGCGCCGGTACGGGTCAGCAGGGGCAGCACGACCGCGCCGAGGCCCTGCTCGCTGATCCGGCGTCCGGCGCGGCCCTCCTGGGCGACGCCGATCCGGCCGGCGGAGTCCGTGCTCAGCCTGGCCTCGACGGGGCCGGGCGTGGCCCGGCGCACCGGACCGACCAGCTCGGGGTCGGCGAGCAGCGCCTTGGCGTCGAGGGCGGGGGCGAGGCGGCCCTGCCCGTCGTCTTCCAGGGCGAGGTGCCTGGCGAGGACGGCCGGCCCGACGGGTATGCGCCTGCCTTCCACGGTGAGGGTCACCGGCGCGGACATCGCGGGCTCGGCGAACTCCTTCACGGCCCGTTCCGTCTCCTGCAGGCCGATGCGCGGCTCCGTGCGCCGGACGGGAAGGTCGACGGGCTCGCCCGCCGAGTCCCGGGCACGGGGAGGGGAGGAGCGCAGGACGCCGACGGAGCCGTCGATGTCGAGAGCGGTGCCGGTGACCGGGGCCACCGCCTTGGGCTTGCCCTTCTCGAAGGCGACCGAGCCTTCCCTGGCCTCCTGCCGGGTCTTCGCCGCGATGTCCTCCAGGGCGGCGCGGGCCGCCTTCTCGTCCAGCCGGACCACGGGCTCGACGTCGGGATCGCCGGAGGAGAACAGCCGCCCGATCACGCTGACCGGGTCGGCGCCGGAGCGGGCCGCCCGGTCGGCGGTGGCGCCGGAATCCAGGGACAGGCCGAGCGTCGCCGGCAGCGCCTGCCCGGTGTGCTGCCCGATCCGCAGCGGCAGCGGGGCCGCTGAGGACGGGCCCAGTTCCCGGTCGAGGGTCTGCCGGGCCTCGGCGCGGCTCATGCCCCCGATGTCGATGCCGCGCACCTTCGTGCCGACGGCGACGTCCTCGCCGGCCAGCAGCAGGCCGGCGGCGTACAGCCCGCCGAAGCCGAGGACCGCGACGCCGCCTGCCACACCCGCGACGCCCGGGACCGACCGCCGCCTGCCGGGGGCCGCCCCATTGCCGCTTCGGGGTGCGCGTCGCATGTCGGGTCTCTCCTCGCTCCGGTGACGTGGTCGGGCCGACGGTTTTCAGGCCGGCAGCCCGCCCGGCGAACGTAGCAGGGGACGCGTAACCGACCCATAAGGAGGTATAGGGGTGGCAAAGGAGCCGGGGGTGATCTCCGTAACCCGGGGGCCGCCCGCACTGTTGCACAGCCGGCGGGCCCGCCCGCCTGGCCGCTCGCCCGCCCGCCCACCTACGCACGGTGAACGTCTTTGCCGGTGAATGGAGTTCGATGCCGCAGCTGACCGACGAGGCCGTGACCGAGGACCCGGGCGGTACCCCGGCCACGGAGCCGCCACCGGCCCCGGCCCCGCCACCGGCCCCGCCACAGGTCTCGGCCCCGCCGACGGCTGCGGCCCCCGCCCCGGCTGCGGGCCCGGCCGCCACGCCGCTCGCCGGTGCGGGTCCGCGCCGGGATCCGCACCGGGATCCGCACCCGGACCGGCCCCCGTCCCCGCAGCCGGGCACCTGGATGACCCCGGAGGCCTACGGGGCCTCGCGCGCCGCGCTCTGGACCGGAGCGGTCGTCCTCGTCACCGACACCGACGGCCGCGTCCTCGTCCAGAGCGTCGACTACCGCCCCGACCGGCTGCTGCCCGGCGGCGCGGTGGACGCGGGCGAGGCGCCGGCCGCGGCGGCCGCCCGCGAGATGTACGAGGAACTGGGCGTCGACGCCCGCTACCCGCGCGCTCTCGCCGTCGACTGGATCCCCGCCGACACGCCCGGATTCCCGCCCGAGATGCGCTTCCCCGGGGAGATCCTGCACGTCTTCGACGGCGGGACCTGGACGCGGGAGCGGATCGACTCCGTCCGGCTCCCCGCCCAGGAGATCACCGGAATCCACTTCGTCGAACCGGCCGAGCTGGCCGCCCTGATGGACGCGGGCGACGCCCGCCGCACGCTCTCCGCGCTGCGCGTGCGGATCAACGGAGGCGGCGCCGCCCTGCTCGAGGACGGCCGCCCCACGACGCCCACCGCCCTGGACCGGCTCGGCGTCCTGCGCAGCCGCCGCGTGCGGCAGCACGGCAGCTGGCACCCCGCCCCGGCTCCCGCTCCCGCGCACCTGCCGCTACGGGACTCCGCGGGCTGGCTCTTCGCCCCCGACGGGCGGGTCCTGCTGCTCGTCGCGCGTGCCACCGGCACGGCCCACCTCCCGTCCCCGACGGCCGGCCCCACCACGGGCGCCCGCCCGCTGGGCCACCGCCGAGCCGACCAGGGCGCCCACCCCCGCACCGCGGCCCGGCTCACGTCCCTGCCCCCGGCCCGGGACCCGGCGTACGCGCGCCTGCTGGCCACCCCCGAGCAGGTCCGCGAACTCAGCGACTGGGGCCCGGCGGGTCACGAGGAACTCGCCGCCGTCCATGCCGCCCGCAGCCACCTCGCCCTCCCGGCCCCGCCCCGCACCCCGCCGACGGAACTCCCCCCGGAGGGCTGCCGCTGGTGACCCCGGACCTCCACGCGTACGCGCTCCACGTGCGCGGGGGCGAGGCCGGGCCGGGTGGGGCTGTGCGCCTCAATCCCTCTTCCGCGGCCCGTGGTCCCGCAGCATGGGGGGATGAGCGAGACTGCGATCACCTACACCGTGTACGTCCAGGCCGACCCCGCACGCGTGTGGCAGGCCCTGACCGAGCCCGCGTTCACCCGCCGCTACTGGGGTCTCGACTTCGAGACCGACTGGGGGGTGGGATCGACGATGGACTGGGTGGAGCGCGGGACACGGACCAGCGATCCGGAGCAGGTGGTGCTGAAGTGCGTACCGAACCGGCTGCTCTCCTACACCTGGCACACCTTCACCCCGCAGTGGGCCGCCTCCGCGGGCATCGCCGAGGAGCTGCGGGCCGAGCTGGCGCGCGAGCGGCGCACGAAGGTGACGTACGAGATCGAGCCGGTCGGTGACACGCTCGCGCGACTGACCATCCTCCACGAGGACTTCGAGCCGGGCGGCACCCTCATCGGCATGTGCGCACGCGCCTGGCCGATGCTCGCCTCCAGCCTCAAGACCCTCTTGGAGACCGGCGCCCCCCTGCCCGAGCAGGGCCGCGCGGGCGAGCAGGGTTCGGGCGGCTACGAGTCCTACGCCTCCGAGGCCTGAGGCCCGCCCCCCCGGCGGCCGCCGGCCGCCCCGCCGTCCGCCGTCCGCTGTTCTCCGGTCCGGTCCGGTCCGGCCCGGTCTGATCCGTCCGGGGCGGGCCCGACTTCGAAGGGCATCCGGCTTCGCACCCGGATGCCCTCGCCGGTGGTGGTTCCTCCCGCGTGCTCCCCGGTGGACACCCGTGAAACCCACTCTGTGATCATGGCGGAGGTCGTCCACAGGAGCGCAGACATGTCCATCGAGCACGGCAGCGTCATCACGTCCGCACACGTCGAGCAGGTGTGAGCGTGAAACTCGCCGAGATCCTCGACGCCGCCGCCGTCGGCCGCTTCCCCGCACCCGACGGAACCACCACCGTCGTACCGCAGCCGAGCCCCCGCGACGCCGGGGTGCTGGCCTTCACCGCGCACTCCGTGATCTTCACCGACGAGGACCCCGCCTGGGTACGGGCCACCCTCGCCGCCGTCGACTGCGACAGCCTCGCCGCCAGCATGAACCCGCGGTTCCTCGCCGTGCTCCTCGACCGCAGCGGCCGGGCCCACGACACCACCGACCTGCTCACGGTCGCCGACGCGCTGCCCGGTGAACCCGACCTGGAACTGAGGGAGATCGACGATCCCGACCACCCCCGGGTCCGTCGGGCCCGCCTGCGGCGCGACGGTGTACGGGTCTGGTCGGCGCCCGCCGCCGGGGGAGTGCTCGTACTCGGCCGCGGGGTGGCGGGCCGCTGGGAGACCGCCATCGAGGTGGACGAGTCCGCCCGGCACCGGGGACTCGGACGGGAACTGGCCCGGGCCGCACGCCACTTGGTCCCCGACGGGGAGCCGCTCTGGTCCCAGCAGGCCGCGGGCAACGCGCGCAGCATCCGCGCCTTCCAGGCCGCCGGGTACCGGCCGGTCGGCTCGGAGGCCCTGATGCTGGCGCGCCCCTGACCGCACGGACCGGGGGAACGGCCGCGCCGGCGCCTGCGGACCACCCCTGGCCGTCGGCCGTTCACCGCGGTCGTGTGGAATGGCGGCATGGGGAGTAGCGAGTACCAGATACGCCAGGGGGGTGGCCCCGTGAACCAGGACGCGGGGAGGACCGGGGCCGCCGCGCCGCCGGAGCACTGGCGATACGCTCGTCACCTGGAGTCCCTGGCCGCAGTTTCCGGGCCCTCGGAGGCGGAGGCCGTGGCCACCGTCCTGCGTGACCCCGACCCGGTGATGGCCGAGAGCGCGGTCGTCACGCATCTGGACCGGCGGGCGTCCCGCCTGATGGCGGAGGAGGCCTTCCCCGCCTGGGCGCAGGCCGTGGGCGAAGCCATCGGAGGCCGCTCCTTCCCGGCCCGCCGGCTGCGGGAGTGGATCCTGCTGAGGGCCATCACCCGGGGCGAGACCTGGTCGCGGGCGGAGCTCCTCGCCGCCTCCGACTGGTGTCAGCGCACGGCAGCCCAGTCGCTGCACGCGGAGGAGGCCCTGCGGCTGCTCGCCACCGGGGCCCGTACCCGGCGGGTGCGCAACACGGCGGTCCAGCGGCTGCTACGGCGGGCCGCCTGAGCGCCTGAGCGCCTGAGCGCCTGAGCGCCTGAGCGCCTGAGCGCCTGAGCGCCTGCGCGGTGGTGCCGCGGAACGCATACCTGGCCGGCGACCGCGTCGGCCGCGGGCCGTGCGGGGGAAATGCCGTTGTGCTTACCGCGCGGCGGCGTTGAGGATGTCGGCATGCCTTCCTTCACCGCCCCGGACGGGACCACGCTCGCCTTCCACGTCTTCGGGGAGGGCGAGCCGCTGCTCTGTCTGCCCGGCGGCCCGATGTGCGCGTCCGCCTACCTGGGCGACCTGGGCGGACTGTCGGAGCACCGCGAGCTGGTCGTCCTCGACCTGCGCGGCACCGGCGAATCCGCGCTCCCGGCCGACCCCGCCACGTACCGCTGCGACCGCCAGGGCGAGGACGTCGAGGCACTGCGCCGTCACCTCGGCGCGGAGCGGATCGACCTGCTCGCGCACTCGGCCTCCGGCGACCTCGCCCTGCTCTACGCGGCCCGGTATCCCGAGCGGGTCCGCTCCCTCGTGCTGGTCGCGGCCCGCGCCCGGGCGCTGGGCATCGACTTCCCGATGGAGGGCCGCAAGGAGGCCGTGGAACTACGGGCCGCCGAGCCCTGGTTCGAGAGCACCCGCCGGGCCCGGGAGGCGGTCTGGGGCGGTACGGCCACCGAGGCCGACCTGGACGCCATGATCCCTTTCAGCTACGGCCGCTGGGACGCGACCGCGCGGCAGCACGTCGCCTCGTGCGCCGACGGGTACAACGACGAGGCCGGGCCGCTCTTCGCGGCCGAGGGGGCCTTCGACCCGGAGTCCGCGCGCGCCGCCCTCGCGGGTCTGGCGGCGCCCGTGCTGTTCGTGGCCGGAGACGTGGACCCCGGTCCGCGGCCCGAGACCGCTCGGGAGGCCGCCGCGTTCATTCCCCGCGCCGAGGTCGTCGTCCAGGCGGCCGCCGCACACTACCCCTGGCTCGACGACGCCGAGGCCTTCAGGCGGACCGTCCGGACCTTCCTGGACCGCGTCTGACCGGATGAACCGGCGTCGGGCACGGGCCCGCCGCGACGCGCGCGGTGCCGGCCCCCCGGACCCGGGAAGCCTGCACCGCGGCCGTCACGCCTGACGCGGCACTAGTTCGCGCCCCGCCGCACCCGGGCCGCCGCGCGGGCCTCCGCCGCCTGCCTGGCCTCGATGGTCCTGCGGGACTCCTTGCCCTTCCCGGGCCGTCCCGGCCGGGTCCCGATGCCGCGGAAGCCGAGGTCCGAGCCCGAGGGCCGGCCCTTGGCATCGGTCGCCGCGGCGCCCGCCAGCGGCACGCCGGACGGGGCCTTCGCCCCGGTGATCCGGCTCAGCGCGGCCTCGCCGGAGCGGACCTGGGTGATGGTCGGCCGGATCCTGGCGTCCGCCATCAGCCGGACCATGTCGCGCCGCTGGTTCGGGGTGACCAGGGTGACGACCTTGCCGGACTCGCCGGCCCGCGCCGTACGGCCGCCGCGGTGGAGGTAGTCCTTGCTGTCGGCGGGCGGGTCCACGTTGACGACGAGGTCGAGGTCCTCGATGTGGATGCCGCGGGCGGCGACGTTGGTCGCGACCAGGACGCTGAGCAGGCCGTCCTTGAACTGCCCGAGGGTCCGGGTGCGCTGCGGCTGGGACTTTCCGCTGTGCAGCCCCTCCGCCCGTACGCCCATGGCCCGCAGGTGCTTCACGAACTGGTCGACCCCGTGCTTGGTGTCCAGGAACATCAGCACGCGGCCCTCGCGCGCCGCGATCTCGGTCGCGGCCGAGACCTTGTCGGCGGCGTGGATGTGCAGCACGTGGTGGTCCATGGTGGACACCGAGGCCGACTGCGGGTCCACGGAGTGCCCGACCGGGTCCTTCAGGTACCGCTGGACCAGCTGGTCGACGTTGCGGTCCAGGGTGGCCGAGAACAGCATCCGCTGGCCGGCGTGGTGCACCTGGTCGAGGATCTCGGTGACCTGGGGCATGAACCCCATGTCGCACATCTGGTCGGCCTCGTCGAGCACGACGATCTTCACGCGCTCGAGGTGGACGTCGCGCCGCCCGATGAGGTCGCTGAGGCGCCCGGGGGTGGCCACCACGATCTCGGCCCCGGTGCGCAGCGCGCCCGTCTGCTTGCCGATCGACAGACCGCCGACGACCGTGGCCATGCGCAGCTTCAGGGCCTGCGCGTACGGGGTCAGCGCCTCGGTCACCTGCTGCGCCAGCTCGCGCGTCGGTACGAGGACCAGCGCGAGCGGCCGCTTCGGGTCCGCCTGCTGCCCGGCCGTGCGGGCGAGCAGGGCCAGGCCGAAGGCGAGGGTCTTGCCCGATCCGGTACGACCGCGGCCGAGGATGTCGCGGCCCGCGAGGGAGTTGGGGAGGGTGGCCGCCTGGATGGGGAACGGCGTCGCGACCCCCTGGTCGGCCATCGTCTTCACCAGCTCAGGGGGCAGGCCGAGCTCCGAGAAGGACTCCACCGGCGGCAGCGCCGGCGTGGTCGTACGGGGCATGGAGTATTCGCCCTGGGGGCCGAGGGTCCGCGGGGTCTTCCCGCCGCCCTTCGCACCGCCCTTCGGGCCTGCCTTGGCTCCGGCCTTGATGCCGAAGCGCCCATGAGCCGACGGGTTCTTCATGCAGAACCTTCCGTGAGACGTACGAAGACGAGACGTATGAGACGAGGTGGGGGCGGTCGGACGGCGTGTGGAACCGCGCCGTTCAGAGCCGCACGCGCCGGTCACGGCGCGAAAAGACACATTTTACCATCGGGGCTACCGCGCCGGAGGCCCGAGCTCCCCGGCCCGCACGCGGTCGAGATGGGCGGTGGCCTCGGCCGTCGCCCGGTCGAACCAGTCGGCGATGACGGCGATCTCGTCGGGGGAGTATTCCGCGAACACCGCGCCGAGCCGCGCGTAGAAGGGCTCGTACACGGCGAAGACCCGAGCGGCGGCCGCCGGGTCGGCGACCACCCGCACCCGGCGCCGGTCGGCGGGGTCGGGCCTGCGGCTCGCGTATCCGGCGCGCTCCAGGCGGTTGAGCACCCCGGTCACGGCCCCCGTGGTGAGGTTCGTGAGCTCGGCGAGGTCGCCCGCGCCGAGAGGGGTGTCGCCGGCGCCCAGGATGTGGCCGAGGCAGGTCAGGTCGGTGACGTTCAGCCCCAGCAGCTGCGCCACCTCCTGCTGGCCGATGATGCCCAGCGCGACGTACCGGTCCATGCGCGACAGCGCCTCCTGGACCGTGGCCGAGGGGCGGGACTTGCCCTGCACGCAGATACTCCTTAGCATCTAAGTAACTTAGCTCGTGAGATAAATGGCTTTCTCCGTAAGAGATCCCTCCGCGAGCCTACTGAAACGACCGAAGCAGGGGAGAACATGAGCGCTCACGGCGATGTCGACCTCGGCCACACCGTGGCCGGCTGGACCGGAACCGCCCTGGCCCTGCTGGGCTGTGCCGGAGCGGGCGCCGCCTTCTGCGCGGCCTGGACCCCGGGCGTCTGGCTGGGCCTCGGCGTCGTCGCCGCGGCGGGGATGGTCACCTGGCTCCTGCACCTCGCGGGCTGGGGCAAGCCCAGTGGTCCCCGCCCGCCCTCCCAATGGGACTGGCGCGTCCGGGACGCCGGCGCACACGGCGGCCACCCGGACTGCCTGGGCTGCCGGATCGGCGGGCCCCGGCGAGCGGTCGCGTCAGCCCCCGGGCCTCGATCCGCCGCGCCGTCGCCGGCCGCGGAGGGCGGGGCCTGAAGGTGTGCGGCGGGGCGCGCACGAGGGCGCTGACGCACCTGGTCGGACCCCCCCTCGACGAGCCCGTGCGCAGGCCTGATCCCTCGTTTCGCGGACGCGGTGGAGAAGAGTTCGAATAGCCGCATGCCCCCCGGTTGGCCGCGCCCGGCGTGTGCTCGGGCGCATCAGTGGGCAGGATCGGGACCGGCCGCATGTGCGGCCGGTGGAACGTCGTGAAGGATCAGCGCAGATGGCAACTGGCACCGTGAAGTGGTTCAACTCGGAGAAGGGCTTCGGCTTCATCCAGCAGGACGACGGCGGCCCCGACGTGTTCGTGCACTTCTCCTCCATCCAGACGACCGGCTTCAAGGAGCTGGCCGAGGGTGCGAAGGTCGAGTACGACGTCACCCAGGGCCCCAAGGGTCCGCAGGCGGAGCAGGTGGTCCCCCTCTAGCGCCGCTTCACGGGTCCGGCCCGTGAGGAGAGCCCCGCCGCACCGTGCGGCGGGGCTCCCGCACGTCCGGCCCGGAGCGGTAGCGTGGGCGGGATGATGACGGGCTCGCCGGACACCCGGCTGATCGTGCTGCGCGGCAACTCCGCCTCGGGCAAGTCCTCGCTGGCGGAGGGCATCCGCGACCGCCACGGCCGCGGCATCGCGCTCGTGGGCCAGGACAACCTCCGGCGTGTGGTCCTGCACGAGCGGGACGTCCCCGGCGGGGCGAACATCGGGCTCATCGGGAGCGTGGCGCGCTACGCGCTCGACCACGGCTTCCACGTGATCGTCGAGGGAATCCTCTACGCGGACCGCTACGGCCCCATGCTCGACGCCCTGCGCCGGGCGCACCGGGGGCGGACGCACTTCTACTACCTCGACGTTCCCTTCGAGGAGACCGTGCGGCGGCACGCGGGCAAGCCCTACGCCGCCGAGTACGGGGAGGAGCGGATGCGGGAGTGGTACCGGCCGCTCGACCTGCTGCCGGGCGACTGGGAGAGCGTCATCGGGGCCGCCGCGTCACTCGAGGACACCGTCGTCCGGGTCATGGACGAGACGGGCCTGGGCGCCCCCGCGGCCTGACCCGTCCGGCCGGCCGGACGGGACGCCGACGGCCTATCCGGCCCGGTGCAGGGCGACGAGCAGCGGCCAGATCCGCTCCGCCAGCTCGGCCGGGTCCGCCAGGTCCGCCGGGAACTCTCCGTGCAGCCAGTCCGCGAGGACGCCGGTGAAGGCGGCGGCCACGGCCGAGGCGACGAGATCGGGCCGCGGTGCGCCCACCGCCGCGCGCTCGGCCCGGCTGCGGGCGCGCAACTCCCGGTACAGGCGCTCGCCGAGCGGCCCGCCATCGCCCGGCAGGAGCAGGGTGCGGTAGAGGGGGGCCCGCTCCGCCGCGTGGGCGAGGAACCCGGCCAGCGCCGCCGGCGGCCGGACCGGCGGGAGCGCCGCCGGATCCGTCTGCCAGGCGTGCAGGGCGTCGACCGCGGCGTGGACGACATCGGCGCACGCGTCCACCGCGAGCGCGGTGAGGTCCTCGTAGTGCAGGTAGAACGTGGCCCGGCCGACGCCGGCCCGCCGGGCCACCGCCGAGACGCCGACCTCCGCGAGCGGCCGCTGCTCACACTCGGCGAAGAGGCTCTCGCGCAGCCGCGCCTTGGTACGCGCGGTGCGGGGGTCGGTGCGAGGGGCGGGGGCGGTACGCGGGTCGGTACGGGCGGCGGAGCGCCCGCCGGCGCCGGCCGAAGGCGCGGGCGCCCCATCCGGTCCGGGACCCGGCGCCCCATCCGGTCCGGGACCCGGCGCCCCATCCGGTCCGGGACCCGGCGTCGCGCCCGGCAGGGCGGACGTCACGCGGCGAGGAGCGCCGCGCCCAGGGCGAGGGCACCGGGCAGGGCCTGGGCGATCAGGATCCGCCGGTTGGCCGTCGCCGCCCCGTACACCCCGGCGACGATCACGCAGGCGAGGAAGAAGATCTGCGTGGCGAGCGAGTCGATGACGAGCGACCAGACCAGGCCCGCGGCGAGGAAGCCGTTGTAGAGGCCCTGGTTGGCGGCGAGCGGAGCGGTCAGGCGCGCGGTCTCGGCGTCGAAGCCGGACAGGGACCGGCCGGGCGGCCGCTGCCACAGGAACATCTCCAGAACCATGATGTACGCGTGCAGAGCGGCGACGAGGCCGATGAGGATCGATGCGACCGTGTCCACGGCCACCTCCCTGGGGGCGGGTCGGGCGAAGACCGGTCCATCCGACTTCCTGGACAACTGTACAGGAAGTGTGGTCGCGGTCCGCCGCCCCCGACGCGGATACCCTGACCGCATGACTGCGCTCGTATATGAAGACTTCGGCACCGGACGCCACCGCGAGGCCTCGCTGATCCGGCACGCGCTCGGCAGCGTGCACGACGAGGCGCTGGTCGCGGGCCTGGCCGGCGGGATCGGCTTCATGTACTTCGTCTTCGAGTACGCCGGCCACCCGCCGACGCCGACGATCGTCGCCCAGGCCCACCCCGACCCCTGGGTGCAGGTGGCCCTCGGCCGCCTGCACATCCCCTACGAGGCCACGCGCAGCGCCAAGCCCCGCTGGAACCGCGTGGAGGCCGCGCTCGACGCCGGCGCCCCCGTGTTCTGCACCGTCAACCGGTCCGGGCTGCCCTGGCACCCGCCCGCCGCGATGGCCGAACTGGCCTCCGCCGATCCGTACGTGGTGGTCGTCGTCGGCTACGAGGGCGACACCTTCTACGTCGAGGACGGGGCCGATACCCCGTACGCGATCGGCCGCGAGGAGTTCGGCGCCGCCTGGTCCGGGCACAAGGAGGGCCGCCACCAGATGGTGGTGACCACCGGGAAGCCGGCGGGCGAGCCGGACCTGGACGCGGCCATCGCCGCGACGGTCTCCCGCCTCACCGGGCCGGTGCTGGGGAACCGCTTCGACGTCAACTTCGGCTTCACCGGCATGGAGAAGCTCGCCGCGCAGCTGCGCGACACCCGTACCAGGACGGGCTGGGAACAGCGGTTCGCCACCCCCGAGACCTTCGCGGTCGGCGCGGGGCGCCTCTACTCCTGCCTCGAGGAGGAAGGGACGGCTCCGGGCGCCACCCGGCCCCTCTACGCGGACTTCCTCGACCTGGCCGGGTACGCCGAGGCGGCCGAGCTGTTCCGGGCTTCCGGGCGGCAGTGGTCGCAGCTCGCGGAGCTGGCCCGGACGACCGGCTCCGGGACGGACGCCGAGGGGCGGAGGGCGTTCTTCGACGCGTGCGCGGACCTGGTGGACGGGGCGCTGGCCCTGGAGCGGGACGCGGTCGCCCTGTTGCCCGCGGCCCGGTAGAGGCCGGACCGGCCGGGCGGGCCGGGCCCCGGGCGACTCGAAAAGCTCGGCTGCTGATCGCCTTCGTCGTCGCCGCAGCTGACCCTGCCCGCCGTCATCCGTTGGGTGAAGATCCCCGGTGACGACCCCGACCGCCTGCGCGAGGAGTACGAGCGGCTGCTCGCCGAGGCCGCCGCCGCGGGGCGGGGCGTACGGGAGGAGCCCGGGCTCGCGCAGGGCGACGGCCGCCCGTACGCGCCGGGCGTCATCGCCGAGGTCCGCGAGGACGCCCGGTCGGCCCCGGCTGGATCCCGCCGCCTCCGGCCGGGGCGGGCCGGAGGCGGAGGGGCTAAGAAGCCTCCTCGATGCTGATCGCCGACACCGGACACGCGCGGGCCGCCTCCCGCAGCAGCGGGCTGCCGCCGCCGTCCTCGCGGCCCGGCACGAGCGCGCCGAACCCGTCGTCGTCCTGCGTGAACACCCCGGGGGCGGTCAGGGCGCACTGGCCGGCGCCGATGCAGACGTCCGTGTCGATGGAGATGCCCAATGGCTTCATCGCGCCGCTCACCACGCCACCGGGAGCTCGACCATGCCCTGGATGGTGTCCCCGGGTTTGAAGGGGATCAGGTCCGGGACGGCCGCCAGCCGCAGCCCCGGCAGCCGCTCGAACAGGGTGCCGAGCGCGATCTCCATCTCGGCGCGGGCCAGGTTCTGGCCCCAGACACTGGTGGATGCCGAAACCGAAGGCCAGGTGATGCCGGGCGGGCCGGTGCCAGTCCAGGGAGTCGGGCCGCGCGAAGACGGCCTCGTCACGGTTGATGACGGAGGTGGAGAAGATCACCCCGTCGTCGGCGCGCACGGTCACCCCGCCGATCTCGATGTCCTGCGTGGCCACGCGCAGCATGAAGTCCGCGATCGACAGGAACCGCATCAGCTCCTCCACCGCCGTCGAGATCAGGGCCGGGTCGGCGCGCAGCTCGGCCAGTTGCTCGGGGTGGTTGAGCAGGGTGAACGCACCGAGTGAGATCATGTTGGCCGTGGTCTCGTGGCCGGCGATCAACAGGATCGCGGCCAGCGCGACCAGCTCCTCCACGTCGGTCTCACCGGTTTCCAGACGCTGGGCGACCAGTTCGTCCAGGAGGCCGTCGCCGGGGTGCTCGCGCTTGTGGGCGACGAGCTCGCGCAGATAACCGTTCAGCTGGTCGCGGGCGTCCTCCACGTCGGCGGGTCCGGGGCCGCGCAGCAGCCGCCGGGACTGGCCCTCGAAGAACTCGTGGTCCTCGTACGGGACTCCGAGCAGCGCGCAGATCACCGTCGAGGGCACGGGCAGGGCGAAGGCGCCGACCAGCTCCGCGGACGGACCGGCCGCCACCATCTCGTCGATCAGCCGGTCCACGGTCTCCTGGATCCGGGGCCGCAGGGCGGCGGTCCGCTTCAGCGAGAAGCTCGGGATGAGCATCCGGCGCTGGACGTTGTGCTCGGGGTCGTCGAGGCCGAGCAGGGCGGTGCGGCGGTCCTGAAGCCCCTTGAGCCGCGGGGTGGGGGTGGGGAACGCGGAGTTCTGGCGGTCGGCGGAGAGCCGGCCGTCGGAGAGGAGGGCGCGCGCCTCGGCGTGCCCGGAGACCACCCACACCGAGCGGCCGTCGAAGAGGGTGACCCGCGAGAGCGGGCGACCGGTCCGCAGCGGCTCGTACGCCGCCGGCGGGTGGTAGGGACAGGTCCGGTCCTGGGGGAAGGCAACGGTCTTCTCGGACATACAGCACCTCGCACGCGATGGTTCCGTCTTCGCCGACCTCTATTACATGCCTCAGGCACCTATCCGATCCATGTGACTTTCGGCCAGATTGCTTGCCTTCGCCTGAACGGCGTAGCGGCTGTCGGGGTCAGGCGTGCGCGTCCAGGAACGCCCGGAGCTCCGTCGTCGTCATCGGTCCGGCATGGGTGGCCACCGCCCGGCCGTCCTTGACGAGGACGGCGGTCGGGGCGCCGGTCACCTCGAAGCGCTTGGTCTGCCCGGGGCAGCGGGTGATGTCCGTGCGGACGGCCGTCAGCCGGGTCCCGTACTCCTGGGCCAGCTCGGCGACGACCGCGTCCATCGCACGACAGGCCGCGACCGCCTTCGGCCAGCTGCCGCAGAAGTACGCGAGCACCGGCCCGTCCGTCATGCCGAGGATGAAGTCGAACTCCTGGTCCTCCAGCGGCTGGTGTACCAGACGTGCCATGGATGGTGCTCCGCTCCGTGTGCCGTGCGATCCGGAAGGTGGCTCCCATCATCGCCGGTCGGTCGGGGTGGGTGCCCCCGCCGCCGTCCGGCCCGTGCGTTGTCAGTGCCGTCTGTGAAGCTGAGCGGTATGGACGACAGGATGCTCAGGCGCCGGGTCTACGGCGCCGATCACGAAGACCCCGACCCGGGTCCGCTCGCGGGGCACGACTACGGCGAGCTCGTCGGCGGCCCGCTCGACGGGCTGCTGCTCGACGTCACGGGCTGGAGCGGCGCGCAGCTCGCCGAGGAGGCGCGCCTCCCGACCGAGATAGGGCGCTACGGACCGGGCGGCCGGACCCACTACAGCCGCCGTGCGGACGATCCCGCCCACTGGGACTGGACGGGCGACAGCCGCTGACGTCAGCGGCCCGGCGCTCCCCGGCTCACGCTGCGGGCCCACAGCACCAGCGGGATGTGGAGCGGCAGCCTGCCGATCGTCGCCGCCCGCACGGCGGGGGAGCGGCGCCGGGCTTCGACGGCCATCTTCACGTTCGCGGGGAACACGCCGGCGAAGAAGGCCGCGGTGGCCAGCGGGTGCGTATGTGACCCCTCCGGTTGGCGGTCCCGGAAGATGTTCTGAAGAATTCCCGGGGAGCTGTCGATCCGGACGTCTCCCGTTCGACGCAGGGGTGAGAGGCGGAGAAAGCCCCCGCCCTCCCGACCGAGGAGTCACCATGCCGCGCTTCCTTTCGATGATCCGCATCGACGAGCAGGGCCTCACCCCCGACACCCCCTTCCCCGCCGACTTCGAACAGCGCATGGGCGCGCTGATGGAGGAGATCACCAAGGCGGGGGTCATGCTCGACACGGCCGGCCTGCTCCCCACCTCCGAGGGGACCAGGGTCACCTGGTCCGGCGGCAAGCTCAGCTACACCGACGGCCCCTTCACCGAGACCAAGGAGGTCGTCGGCGGCTACGCCCTCATGCAGTGCAAGGACAAGGACGAGGCGCTCGAGTGGACCAAGCGGTTCCTCGAGATCCACCCCGAGCAGTGGACGGTCGGCGCCGAGCTCCGCCAGATCGCCGAGAACTGAGCCCCGCACCCTCCCCGTTTGCCCTGCCCCGTCCCGGCTGCTCTGATGGGTGGCCGTGACGGCAGTGAGTACGACCCGAGCGGTCGAAGCGGTGTTCAGGATCGAGTCCGCGCGGATCATCGCGGGCGTGGCCCGGATCGTGCGTGACGTCGGCATCGCCGAGGAGCTCGCGCAGGACGCGCTGGTCGCCGCACTGGAACAGTGGCCGCAGTCGGGTGTCCCGGACAAGCCGGGCGCCTGGCTGATGGCCACCGCCAAGCACCGCGCCATCGACCTCGTCCGCCGCAAGGAGGTCTACGCGCGCAAGCTGGCGGAAGTCGGCCGCACCCTGGAGGACCAGGCGCCCCCCGCCGGGCCGGCCGAGCTCGCGGACCCCGAGGGCATCGACGACGACCTGCTCCGGCTGATCTTCACCGCCTGCCACCCCGTGCTCGCCACGGAGGCCCGGATCGCGCTCACCCTGCGCCTGGTGGGAGGGCTGACGACCCAGGAGATCGCCCGCGCCTTCCTCACCTCCGAGCCCACGACCGCCCAGCGCATCGTCCGCGCCAAGCGGGCCCTCGCCAAGGCGGCAGTGCCCTTCGAGGTCCCCTACGGAGCCGACCGGGAGCAGCGCCTCGCGTCCGTGCTGGAAGTCATCTACCTCGTCTTCAACGAGGGCTACTCCGCGACCGCCGGGGACGACCTCGTCCGTCCCGCCCTCTGTGAGGACGCCCTGCGCCTCGCCCGGGTCCTGGCCGCCCTGATGCCCAAGGAGCCCGAGGTGCACGGACTGGCGGCGCTGCTGGAGTTCCAGGCCTCCCGCACGGCCACCCGCACCGGCCCCGGGGGTGAGCCGGTGCTGCTCGCCGACCAGAACCGGTCCAAGTGGAACCGCCTCCTGATCCGGCGCGGTGTCGAGGCCCTGCACCGCGCGGGCACCGGCCCCTACTCCCTCCAGGCAGCCATCGCCGGCTGTCACGCCGACGCGCTCCGTTACGAGGACACCGACTGGCCGACCATCGCCGCGCTCTACAACCGTCTCGTCGTCCTCGTCCCGTCACCGGTGATCGAGCTCAACCGGGCCGTCGCCGTCTCCATGGCGCAGGGCCCGGCGGCGGCGCTCCCGCTGGTGGACGCCCTGGCGGCGGAACCGGCCCTGCGCGCCTACCACTTGCTGCCGAGCGTACGGGGCGACCTGCTGGAGCGGCTCGGCCGCCGGGCGGAAGCCCGCGCGGAGTTCGAACGCGCCGCCTCGCTCACCCGCAACGCCCGGGAGCAGGACCTGCTGCGCGATCGGGCGGCCCATCTGGACGGCTGACCGTGGCGGCCCCGGCGGCCCCGCAGGCCCTCGCCGTGGCCCGGCGCGACGGCTCGGGTGCGCCCGCTCAGCCGCGGCGGACGAACGCCGCCACGTCGAGCGGGGTGCGCGCCACCGGCCGGCGCGGCGGCGTCAGCGCGATGGGGCGGCGGAAGGAGCCGTGCCGGGCGATCTCCTGGACCGTCCCGCGCAGCGCCTCCAGGAAACCGTCCATGGTGCGGCGGGCGGCCGGGGTGTCCGAGTAGATCGAGTTCATGTGCAGCCCCTCCGTGTCCCGCTGGAACCAGGAGCAGGCCCCGTTGGCCCGGGCCGACCAGACGTGGGAGGTGGGCCGCCAGTCCTCGTGGCGCTCGGCGCCCGGGCACTTGCGCATGTCGATGTACGAGAAGAAGTTCACCGGGTAGGGCCAGGAGCGCGCGGCGAACTCCCGGGGTGCCAGCAGCTCCCAGGCCCGTACGAACGGCACGTCCACATGGCCGATCATCTCGGTGAAACCGGCCCGCACCGAGGCCATGACCTGCGCGAAGTCCCGGCCGGGCGAGGCGTCGAACTCGATGGGCATGGTGTTGACGAACCACCCCACCGAGTTCGTCCACGCCGTCCGGCCGCGTTCGCTCACCGGCATGAACCCCCGGTAGACGCCCGGCCCGCCGGCCTCGCGCAGGCAGACCGCGACGGCGGCGAGCACACCCATGAACGGCTTGCCGTCGACGGCCAGACAGGCCTTCTCGAAGACCTCGGCCTCCGCGGCGTCCAGCAGGGGAGAGGCTTCGTTGACGATCGAGTACATCCGGCCCGGCTCCACGCCCAGCTCGAGCGGGAAGCGCGGGAAGAACTCGCCACCGCGCGCGATGAACTCCTTCCAGTAGCCGAGCCGTTCGTCCTCGGCGTCGATGGAGAGGTAGGTGCGGCGCTGCTCCTCGGCGAAGTCGAGGTAGCTCGGCGCGGGCGCCGCCTCGGGCTGCTCGCCGCGGCGCAGGGCCTCGTACCCGCTCTGCACCTCCTGGACCACGATCGGCATCGACATGCCGTCGCACACGATGTGGTCGAAGGCGAGGTAGACCGTCGAGGACTCCTCGCGGAGCACGGCGCCCATCGTGAACAGTGGCCAGGACAGGGTGTCGATGCTCCGCTTGAACCGCTCGACGAGGAAGCGGGTCAGCTCCTCGGTACGGTCGAAGGAGGCCACCTCCACGGTGTCCAGGCGCAGTTCGTCGGCCGCGATCGGCGCGCACGCCAGCTCTCCGGCCAGGCGGCGGAACTCGCAGCGCAGCACCTCGTGGCGGCGTACGAAGGCGAGCAGCGAGCGGGTCAGGGCGTCCTCGTCCAGCACGCCTGCGACCTCGAAGGTCACGGCGATCCACGAAGCGGTGGGGTCGTCGGCCGCGCGGCTCTCCTCGGCGACGGTGAAGTGCTTGTCCTGGTTGAAGGAAGCCCTCCTGTCCGCCGCGCCGCCCAGGCCGTCGGCCTCCGCCGCCGTGGACCGCAACCGCCACTCGACGACCCGACCGGGTGCCATGTGGTGCATCTCCAGAGGAAACTGCCGCATTCCGTCATCCCTTCGCCCCCCGAGTCAACCCCCAGCCCCTAACGACACCCGGGCCACGGAAGTGACGCGCGCCAGGGGGTTCGCCGGTCGGCCCCCACGGTGCGGGACGGAGCGCGCGCCCGGTGCCCGGCTCGGGCCGAGGGGCCGCGCGGGGGCCGGGGACGGGTTCACCGCGGGCGGCGGTCAGCCCGCGGCGGCCTCCGGCGCCCTGTCGTCCGGGGTCGTGTCGTCCGGGGTCGCGGTGGACGCGCCGTCGGGGCGCAGTTCGATGTGGTCCGGGGCGAGGTCCACCGCCACCCGGTGCTCCATGCCCAGGGCTTCCAGGAACTTCTGGGGGAGCTGCACCCGGCCCGTACGGTCCAGCATCACGTACTCGCGCTCGCTCACCGATTCGGCACCGTGCTCGTCGGTCACCGTACGCCGCAGCACCTCGCTGCTCGTGCGCCCGTCGCGCATCGCCACCGTGCGGCGGACCTCGCCGGCGACGAGCGGGTCGTGGGTCACGATGACCACGGTGGCGCCGAGCTCCCGGTTGACGGTGCGGAAGGCTTCGAAGATCGCCCCGCCCGTCTCGGAGTCCAGCTCGCCGGTCGGCTCGTCGGCGAGCAGCACCGCCGGGTCGTTGGCCATCGCCACCGCGATGGCCACGCGCTGCTGCTGCCCGCCGGAGAGCTCGGCGGGACGGCGGCCCGCCAGCTCACCGATCTCCAGGGCCTCGAGGAGCTCCGCGGTGCGGACCGCGTGGCGCTTGGCGGCTCCGCGCCTGGTGCCCTTCAACTGCATCGGCAGTGCGATGTTCTGAGCCGCCGACAGGAAGGGGAGCAGGTTGCGGGCCGTCTGCTGCCAGACGAAGCCCACCGCCTCGCGCCGGTAGCGCAGCCGGTCCCGCGCCGACATCTCCAGCAGGTCGTAACCGCCCACACTGGCCGAACCGGCCGTGGGCACGTCCAGGCCCGCCAGGATGTTCAGCAACGTGGACTTCCCGCTACCGGACGCGCCGACCAGGGCCATCAAGTCGCCCTTGTCCACGGACAGTTCCAGGCCTTGCAGGGCCTGTACCTCCACGCCGTCCGCGCTGAAGATCCGCACCAGGCGGTCGCAGGAGATGGCCGTGTCCGCGCCGGTGCGGCGGGGCTCGGCGGCGGCCAGGGCCTGCTGCCGCAGCTCCTCGTAGGTGGGCTGGTCGCTGTGGGCCACTCGGTTCACCGCTGGTCTCCCGCTCTCAACTCGGTAGTGATCTGTCGCCTGCCGGATATCGCCGCCTCCGCGAGCACGGCCCCCGCGACCAGGACCGTCAGACCCAGCGCCTGGACCAGTACGGGCCGCGCGAGGAGCCGTATGCCGCTCGGCACCTTGGCGCCGACCAGGGTCGACATGTCCATGGCCGGCCCCAGGAGGGCGGCGGCGCCCGCCGCCGCCAGGGCCCCGCCGAGTGCGGCGGCCAGTGCCAGGGGCACCGACTCCGTGAGGATCAGCAGCACCGCCTGCCGGGGGCGCAGGCCCATGGTGCGCAGCCGGGCCAGCAGCGCCGCGCGGTCGGGGGCCGCCCGGACCAGGGTCAGCAGGACCGCCAGCACCGCGAAGCCGGCCGCGCCGGCCAGGGAGGCCCAGAACAGCTGCTCGGCCGAGCGCTGCAGCGGGTCGGAGCCCAGTGCGGCGGCCTCGGCGGAGCTGGTGCGGACACGGTAGAGCTCGGTGGTCGCCGTGGGGTCCGCGGCCCGCACGAGCTCCTCCAGCCGGTGCTGGTCGAAGGAGCCCAGCGCGTACCAGCGGTCGGGCGGCCCCAGCTTGGGCAGGGCGGCCGCGACCGGAGCGGCCGGCAGCACCACCGTGGTGGACTTGGCGCCCGGCCGGGCGGGCGTGCCGTCGATCACGCCCGCGACGCTCACCTGGACGTCGCCTGCGTCCAGGCGCAGCAGGTACGAGGAGATGTCCTCGGCGGCGAGGTCCCCGCTGACGAGCGCCGGTACCGGTGAGGCCGAGGTGCCCGAGGGCGCCGGGGCGCCCGGCGCGCCGCCCGTGAGCGCGGCCGGGTCGAACGGGCCGCGCCCGACGGCCCGGGCCAGCTCCGCGTACGCCACCGGGTCCGCGATCACGACACTGACCTGGGTGCTGCCGCGCTTGGTGCCGACCAGGAAGGCGTTGTCCTCGGTCCACGCCTTCGTCGACGCGCGTACGCCGGGCAGCGCGGCCGCGGCCGTCGTCAGGGATTCGGGGAGCGTGCTGCCGGGCGCGCTGATCTGCGCGTCGCCGCCGATGCCCTGACGGACCACCTCGAGCCGCGCGTCCCGGACCGCGGTCAGCACGGTGGCGCCGAAGCCGCCGGTGGTGACGGCCAGCAGCAGTGCCACCAGCGGGAGTACGGAAGGGCGTGACGTGCCCCCGGTGCCCCGCGCGGCACGCGCCAGCCCGAGGAAGCCGATCAGCCCCGGGCCCCGCCCGGCCGCCCGGGCCAGTGCCCCGACCAGGGCGGGCTGGACCCGGGCCAGCAGCAGGCCGCCGCAGAGCGCGAGCAGCAGCGGGGCGGCGACCAGCAGCGGGTCGACCCCGGAGCCGGCCGGGGCGATCCCGCGCGAGCGGACCTCGAACACGGCGGCCGCGGTGGCGGCGAGCACGAGCAGCTCGGCGACCAGACGACGCCGCGGGCCGGGCCCGCGCGGCGGTGACAGCAGTACGGCGGCCCGTACGGGGAAGGCCAGCAGGGTCACGAGCGTGGCGGCCGAGGCGGCGAGCGCGGTGGCCGTCACGCGGGGGGTCGGCAGCAGGACCACGGCGAGGGCCGTCGCCAGGGCGGCGGCCGGCAGGACCGTGACGGCGCTCTCCGCGAGCAGCCGGCGCACGATGCCGGCCCGGGAGCCGCCGCGCGCCAGCAGCAGCCGCAGCTCGGACTCCCGCCGGTCGCCGGTGAGCGCGGCCGCCAGGCAGAACACGACGAACGCGACCCCGGCCACTCCGGCCGGGCCCATCGCGGCGAGGGGCGCGGCCGCCCGCCGCCGGGCCTCGGCCTGTTTGAACAGTTCGGGCAGGCCGGAGGCGATGTCCAGATCGGACTTGCGGGCCTCCCCGCGCAGGCGGGACGCGGTCGGTCCGGCCAGGTAGGAGGCGATCTCCGCGGCCGTGTCGGGCAGCTGGTCGGCGCGCAGGTTCGTGGTGTCGACCGGGATCCGCCAGAAGTCCCGGGCCTTGCCCTCGCCCCATTCGCCGAGCCGGTCCAGAGACTCCGGGCCGATGAGGCCCGCGGTCTGCCAGTAGGTGAGCGGCGGTTTGGAGGGGGTGCGCGAGAGGCACGCGTCGGTCAGGCAGGCGAGATCGGTCCAGTAGACGTCGGCCTCGTCGTTCGCGGCGTAGAGCCCGACCACCTCGGCATGGAGCACTTCGGGCCCGGACGCGGTGGACTCCAGCACCATTCCGAGCCGGGCGCCGATGGACCGTGCGGCGCTCTGCGAGAGCGCGACGGGGATCGGCCCGCCGGGCTCGGGGGCCCCGGGCCAGCGGCCCTCCACGAGCCGGACGTGTCCGGCGGCCTCGCGCAGGTGATAGAGGGCGAGCTGCGGAGGTACGCCGTCGGGGGCGGCCAGTCCGCGGTTGACGAGCGGCCGCGCGTCCGCCGAGGAGCCGTGGACGGGGCCGCTGGGAGCGACGCGGAAGAGCGGACCGGTACCGGCGACCAGGGTGGCCAGCACCTCGTCCAGCTCCTTGGTGGACTGCTGCCCGAAGTGGAGGGGCGCGGTGGCCGTCAGGCTCGTCGGGCTCGGACCGCGCGACGTCAGGAAGGACCGCAGGGCCTGGTCGGAGCCCCGGTCCTCGGCCCGCGGCAGGGCGGCGGAGAGCAGGACGGCGACGAAGGCCAGGGCCGCCCCGAGCAGGGTGGCGAGCGGGGTCGCGCGCAGCCGGGTCCGCACCCAGGGCGCGGGCGGGGGCAGCGCACGTGGGGGGACCCCGTCCCGGGCGGTCCCGGGCGGCCGCGCGCCGTCCGGGGTGCGCCGCTCGGCGCTCGTCGCGGCCGGCCCGGTCATATCTCCTCCATGTGCCGCAGCCGGTCGGCTGTCTTCAAGGTGTTCCGGTCACGCAGGCCGCTGACGACCGCCGACAGCAGCGGCACCGCGGCGATGGCGGCGGCCAGCAGCAGGGTCCGCGCCGTGGGCAGGTCCACCAGCACCTCCGGCACCGGCCGCTCGGCGGCCGGCGTCAGCACCATCAGCGGCACCACGAGATGAACGATGACCGCGCCCAGCCCCAGCCCGACGACCGTGCCCAGGCCGACGAGCACGCAGCTCTCGGCCGTGGCCGTCCGGGCCAGGTCCCGCCGGCGTGCCCCCAGGGCCAGCAGCACCGAGGACTCCCGGGCCCGTTCGCGGGAAGCCGCCGCGGCCGAGGCCGCGAAGCCGATCGCCGCCAGCACCGCGCAGGCCACCGCGAGCGCGGCGAGCGCTCCCTGCGGCCCCGCGCTGAGCGGGTCGTCCAGCAGGGTCCGCGCCACCTCCTCGCGCAGCCGGACCTGCTGGACGCCCGCGGTGGAGCGCAGTTCGGCGGCGGCGCGGGCCGGCGCCGGGTCGTCGGCGGAGGCGGCCGGCATCCACCACTCGGCGGGCGCCGGAAGCTCCCGGCCGCCGGCCGCCAGTACCCGGCTCGCCGTGGCCAGGTCGACGGTGATCGCGGTGTCCCCGGCGACCGGCAGCGAGCCGACCGCCGCGGTGACGCGCACCGGGACGGTGGCGTCGCCCAGCTTGACGGGCACCACGTCACCCACGGCCCCACCGACCGCGGCCAGGTAGGCCCGGGTGGCGATCCCGGGGACCTCGGGCTCCGCGGCGGCCGCCGGGGCCAGGGTGACCAGTACGCCGCCGGCCTCGAAGGGGCCCGAGCGGTAGCGCAGCCGGGCGAGCGCCGGGGCGCCCGCGTCGGAAGAGGGGAGCGGCTCGGCGGCCGGGGCGCCGCTCCTGAGCGGCGGAGCCGTGAGTTTCCAGTCCGAGGCGGGGAGGGCGACCGCAACCGCCGCGCCGTCGCGGGTCTGTGAGACCGCGAGGCTCCGTACGGTCAGTTCGTCGAACGTCTTGTTCGGATCGACAGGGGTGTCCAGGCCGTCGACGCCGGGGCGCCAGCGCACCCGGTCGTACATGATCACGAGCCCGGTCATCTGCAGCGGCCCGGCGGCCGAGCCGAGCGGGGTGCCGACGAGAGGGCCGAGGTTCACCGACACGGTGGCCTCGCCGTCCTCGGGGAGCTGGGCCAGCGGACTCCGGTACGTGATGCCGAACCGGTCGCGCAGCATCAGGCCCAGCCCCGGCTGGCCGGCCGCGCCCACACCCCGTACGGCGACGGTGAGGTCGATGCGCTGCGGGACGTCGGGCAGCGGGATGCCGGAAGTGGCGGTCGCCCCGGCCGCCGACGCGGAGGCGAGCGGTGCGAACAGCTCGCGCAGGGAACGCCCGTCGCGCAGGTCGGACCGCAGCGGAACCCGTTCGGCGACGGCCGCCGCGTCCAGCGCCATCACCTGCGCGGTGCGCCCGCCGGGCAGCTCCTGCTTCGACCGCAGCACCGGGATCACCCGGTCACCGCCGGGCAGTGATCCGTAGCGGCCGCCCCGGCCCATCGGGGGCAGATCGCTGCCGGATATCAGCAGGCCTCCGGCGGTGGTGAAGTCGGCCTGGTCGCGCTGGGATCCGGACCAGGCGGTGTGCTGGCCGAGGGCGAGGACCCCGCTGGAGACGGCGAGGACGAGCAGCAGCACCGGCCCGGTGGCGCGGCGCGGATGCCGGGCGAGCTGCCAGCCGACGAGCGCCGGACCGAGGCCCCGGCCGCGGGAGGCGATCCGCGCGCCGAGGCGCGCCGCGAACGGCAGCAGCCGCAGGACCAGCAGGGTGCCCGCGCACAGCGCGAGCGTCGGGGCGGCGACCAGCACGGGGTCCACACCGAACAGCGCTCCGGACGGAGCGGCGGACGGGCCGGCGGAACTCGACGCCGGACCGGACCCGTCGGTGCCGTACCGGGAGAGCTGCTGATAGGCGAGTACGGCCAGCGCCACCAGCGCCAGGTCCAGCCCGGAGCGGGCGGCGCCGGCGACGAGCGCCTGGCGGCGGCCGGCCCGCCGCAGGGCGGCCGACGCGGCGCCGCGCAGGGCGACGGGCAGAGTGGTCAGGAGGACGCACCCGAGGGCGCAGCCCGCCGCGACCGGCCAGAGCGACGGGCTGAGGGTGACGCCGAAGGGGACGTGGGCCAGCGAGCCGTATCCGCGCAGGAGACGGAGCAACGGCAGGGCCAGCAGCGGTGCGAGGGCGGCGGCGGGCAGCGCGAGCAGCAGCGACTGGGCCGCCGTGAGGAGGGCGAGCCGGCGGCGGGAGGCGCCGCGGGCCGTGAGCAGGACGCGTTCGACCTCCTGGCGTTCCGTCAACAGGTGCGACACGAGCAGCAGCGCGGCTCCGGCCAGAACGGCGAGTTGCAGGGCGCCGACCAGCAGCGTGGACCGGGCCACGGTCAGGCCGGACTCCAACTCGCCGAGCAGTGCGGGGAGTTCGGTGTCCGGGTGCAGTCCGGTGGTGCGCTGGAACGCTTCGGCGGCCTTGGTGGCCCGTGCCCGGACCGCCTCGGTCCCCTCGACGTCGGCGGTGGCGAAGTCGGGGGTGAGGAGCACGGCGCGGCTGTCCTGCGCGAGCCCGCCGGCGGTGAACACCGAGTCGTCGGCGAGCAGCGGGCCGTACGTGGTGAAACTGCCGACCTGGAGGCCACGGCCGCCGAGCGGATCGAGTTTCCAGTACGGGGCGTCCGGATCGTCCGCCGCGTAGACGCCGGTCACCAGCACGGTCAGAGGCGACTGGGCGCCGTACCGGTCGTCGAGGCGCACCTCGGCCGGCAGCGCGTCCTCGGTCAGCCCGAGCCGGACCAGCTCCGCCTTCGGGACGGCCACGGGAACGCGGCTGCCCTGGCCGGAAACCGGCCCCGTCACGGGCTGCGGCCACGTACCCGCGAGCAGCCGCACGCGCTCCTTGGCGAAGGCCGCCAGCAGCGTCAGGTCGGCGTCCTTGCTCTGGGCGCGCAGCCCGGGCAGCCCGTACGAACGGCTGCGCGCCACGCTCTCGGTGGTGGACGGGAACGGTCCGAACAGCTTGCGCGCGAAGCCCCGTACGGCCTCGTCGTCCTTGGCCCGGTCGGCCGTCGCGTGACCGCCCGTGACGAGTACGGTGCTGCGCGCGTGGCCGGGTCCCTGGAGGGCCTGGCGCAGTCCGGCCTCGCCCACCCCGCGGGTGAACGCGAAGAGCGCGGTCAACACCGTGGTGGTGATCAGGACGGTGAGCAGTACGGCCGCTGCGAGGGGCAATCGCCCGCGCAGTCGGCGCACGACGAAGCCGAGCATGTGCCTGTTCCTCCCCCGCACCCGGACCTGTGATCCCGGATAGCGGACGATGTTGCCAGATTCGAACAGATAGCGGAAGGGACTTGCGTGAAAGGTGCATTGGATGAACAAATCGACGGGTGTGGGCGCGCAAGGGCGCCGTCTCGGACAACGCCCGGCGGCCGAACCGGGACCGGTGGCTGAAAATGATCCCAGGGGGAACCGCAGGATGACGCAGCAGCAGGAGTCGCCGGAGCCGCAGCCGCGCGAGGGGCAGTCGCCGGAGACGAGCCCGCGGCAGGACGCCGGCGCGCCGCCGCCGCCGATGGTGGTCGTGGACGGCGTACGGCGCAGCTTCGGCTCCGGACCGCAGGCCGTCCACGCGCTGCGCGGCGTGTCGTTCGAGGTCCGCCGGGGCGAACTCACCGCCCTCAAGGGGCGGTCGGGATCCGGCAAGACCACCCTGCTGAACCTGGTCGGCGGCCTCGACGCCCCGACCGGGGGCAGCATCACCCTCGACGGCACCGACCTGGCGGGCCTGGACGAGGAGGGCCGCCTCGCGCTGCGCCGCGACCGCATCGGGTTCGTCTTCCAGTCCTTCGGCCTGATCCCCGCCCTGACCGCCGCCGAGAACGTCGGGGTCCCGATGCGGCTGTGCAGGATTCCGGCCAAGCAGCGCGAGGAGCGCGCCCGGACCCTGCTCGCTCTCGTGGGGCTCTCGGACCACACCGGACAGCGGCCCGGCGAACTCTCCGGCGGGCAGCAGCAGCGGGTCGCCCTCGCCCGGGCCCTCGCGAACGAGCCCGACCTGATCATCGCGGACGAACCGACCGGGCAGCTCGACTCCGACACCGGACGCCAGATCATGCGGCTGCTGCGCGCGGTGGTGCGCAGCGAGGGGGTCACGGTGCTGGTGGCGACCCATGACCCGGCCCTGATGGAACTGGCAGACCGGGTGGTGGAACTGCGCGACGGCCGCATCGTGGAGGCGGAGGCGGAGGCGGACACGGATCCGGGCGCGGCGTCCGGGAGCTCGGAAGCCTGAGCGGCCCGGCACGCGGCCCCGGCGGACGACGGCCTGGCCTGCTGCATGATGACGAGTCGTCAGGGCGGGAGACCGGAGGTGGGCGGGCCGCAGGGCGTCACCACCGGGAGGTGGCCCGGGCCGGCCCACGAGAGCGGCCTGGCGACGCCGGGATCGCAGGCCTACGCCGTCGTCGCCGGGCGGGGCGGGGCGGACTCCGTCAGCAGGTGCAGGCGCAGGGCGAGCTGGAGTTCCAGGGCGCGGCCGGGGGAGTTCCAGTCCTCGCCCAGCAGTTGGCGGATCCGGTCCAGCCGCTGCACGACCGTGTTCACGTGGATGTGCAGGGCGTCCTTGGCCTTGGAGAGGCTCGCACCGTGCGTGTAGTAGGCCCGCAGGGTGCGGACCAGTTCGGTGCCGCGCTGGGCGTCGTAGTCGATGACCGGGCCGAGCACCCGGTGGACGTAACCGCCGACGTCGCCGTGGTCGCCGAGCAGCAGGCCCACGAAGCCCAGGTCGGGGAGGGCGGCGCCGTAGCCGGTGTGGCCCAGGGCGTGGAGGGCGTCCAGGCAGCGCACGGCCTCCGCGTACACGGCCGGCAGTCCGGCCGGTCGGCCGGCCGGACCGGCGGAGCCCACCGTGACGGGTGCGCCCAGGGCCTTGCCCGCCTCGGCGGCCAGCGACTGCGCGAGGTCCCCCGGGCTCCCGGCCGGGGCCAGGAGCACGACGTGGCCCTCGTGCAGTCCGGCCAGACCGTCCAGGGCGCGGGCGCGGCGGGCCGTCTCCGCCGCGAGCCGCGGCCGCAGGGCCGCGTCGCAGTGGAGCACCAGGACGGCGTGCGGGCGGGCGAGGTCGACGCCGAGTTTGCGGGCCCGGATCGTTTGGCTTCCGGAGTCGCGGGTCCGCCCCGGGCTCTCCGGCGTCAGCAGGTCGCTGAGCAGTTCGCCGCGGACGCGGTCCTCGGCGTGGGCCACCGACCGGCGCAGCAGCAGGAGGAGCGCGGTGACCAGGCTGGTGCGCTCGAAGAGCCGCCGGTCGGTGTCCGAGAGGTCCGGCCGCCCCGTCAGGGCGATGCTGCCGAGGAGTTCGGGCCCGGCCAGGACCGCGCAGACCCACACGCCGCCCACCGGAACGGCCCGGCCCCCGGACCGGGAGGCGGCCACCCCCTGGGCGGGCGGCCCGATCGGCTCGGTGGCGACCCGGGCCAGCTCGGCCCCGTCCGCGTCGTGCACGACCAGGCCGCCCCGCAGCAGCGCGGCCACCTCACGGGCCACGTCGGTGACGTCCCCGCCGCGCAGGACCAGGTCGGTGAGGCGGTCGTGGGTCTCGGTCGCCAGCCGCACGGCCTCGCTGTGGGCGCGCGCCGTCTCGGTGGCGGCGTTGAGCTCGACGAGGGCCGTGCGCGTCTCCTCCAGCAGCCGGGCGCCGTCGATGGCGACGGCGGCGTGGTCGGCGAGCGAGGAGAGCAGCGCGACCGCGTCGGGGGCGAAGTCGCGCACCGACCGGTCGGCCGCGTAGAGCACGCCGATGACCCGCGAGGCGACCCGCAGCGGGACGCCGAGGATGCCCCGCAGACCCTCCTCGCCCACCCCGGAGTCGATGGTGCTGGTGTGCCGGAAGCGGCCGTCGGCGCGGTAGTCGGCGCTGGCGTAGGGGCGGGCCGTCTGGGCGACCAGCCCGCCGAGCCCCTCGCCCATGCCGAGCCGCAGCTGCTGGAAGGCGGCGGACACGGAGCCGTCGGTGACCCGCATGAACGTATCGCCCACGACCGGGTCGTTGAGGGTGAGGTAGGCGACGTCCGTGCCCAGCAGGGTCCTGGCCCGCCGCACGATGGCCCGGAGCACCGCGTCGAGGTCGCGCAGTGCCGCGAGGTCCCCGGCCGTGTCGAAGAGGGCGGTCAGTTCGGCCTCGCGCCGGCGGTGCTGGTCGAGGGTCCGGCGGATGTCCAGGGCGACCCTGGTGGCCTCCTCGACGAGGGCCTGTTCCTCGTCCCCGGCCCCCGCGCGCCGGGCCCGCGCGCCGGGCC
The DNA here is from genome assembly GCF_040611715.1 of Streptomyces sp. NPDC006544. Taxonomy (NCBI): domain Bacteria; kingdom Bacillati; phylum Actinomycetota; class Actinomycetes; order Kitasatosporales; family Streptomycetaceae; genus Streptomyces; species Streptomyces sp. NPDC006544. The sequence goes on from NZ_JBEXOV010000010.1 coordinate 68,306, forward strand.
CGGCGAAGTCCTCGACGGGTGCGCCCTGGGCGAGCAGGTCCAGGAGGCGGCGCAGCGCGGTCACGGGCTCGGTGGGTTCGGTCACGGGAGCCATGCTGGCAGCCCTTCGGTGGGGAGGCACGGACGGGGTCCGCCCGCCCCCCGGTGCGTCACCGGATGCGGCGGGCGGACACGGGGCCGGGCGGACACGGGGCCGGGTCGGACACGGGGCCGGGTCGGACACGGGGGCCGGGCGGACCGGCTCAGGCAGGGTCGGAAGCCGCGCCGGGAGCCGTGGTCGAGGACCGGCCGGCGTACGCGCTCCCCGCGCCCACCGCCCCCACCTCGCTTACCGCGCCCGCGGCCGTCCTCGGCACCGACAGGTCCCGGCCCCGGGTCTCGCGGGCGACGGCGACGGTGAGGGTGGTGACGAGGGCGGCCGCGGAGAGGTACACGGAGACCGGTACGGAGGAGCCGTAGTCCTTCAGGAGTTCGACGGCGATGATCGGGGCCAGGGCGCCCGCGACGATCGAGGCGAGCTGGGAGCCCATCGAGGCACCCGAGTAGCGGACCTTGGTGTCGAACATCTCGGAGACGAAGGCGGCCTGCGGCCCGTACATGGCGCCGTGCAGGAGCAGACCGGCGGTGACGGCCGCGGTGATCACGGCGAACGACTTGGAATCGACCAGCGCGAAGAACGCGAACGCCCACAGGGCCATGCCCGCCGAACCGATCAGCGTCACCGGCCGGCGCCCGATCCGGTCCGAGAGCGCGCCCCAGGCGGGGATGGTGACGAAGTGGACGGCCGAGCCGATCAGGAGCGCGTTCAGCGCGGTGGTCTTGGGGAGCCCGAGGTGGGTGGTGACGTAGACGAGGAGGAAGGAGGTGAGGACGTAGTACGAGATGTTCTCGCCGAACCGGGTGCCGATGGCGGTCAGCACCTGCCGCCAGTCCTTGCGGAACACCTGCACGACGGGTGCCTTCTCCTCCACCGCGAGATCCTCGGCCTCGGCCCGCGCCGCGAGGAAGACGGGGGACTCGGACACGGAGAGCCGGATCCACAGCCCGACCACCACGAGGACGCCGGAGAGCAGGAAGGGGATGCGCCAGCCCCAGGCGAGGAACGTGGCGTCCGACTGCACGGCGGCCAGCAGCGCCAGGACGCCCGTGGCCAGCAGATTCCCCCCGGGCGCCCCCGACTGCGGCCAGGACGCCCAGAAGCCGCGGTGCTCGGCGCCGCCGTGCTCGGAGACGATCAGCACGGCCCCGCCCCACTCGCCACCGAGTGCGAACCCCTGCACCAGGCGCAGTGCGGTCAACAGGATGGGAGCGCCCACGCCGATGCTCGCGTGCGTGGGCAGCAGCCCCATCGCGAAAGTGGCCCCGCCCATCATGACCAGGCTGAGCACCAGCAGCTTCTTGCGGCCGACCTTGTCGCCGAAGTGCCCGAACACCACTCCGCCGAGCGGCCTGGCCAGGAACCCGATCGCATAGGTGAGGAAGGCGATCAGGGTGCCCGTGAGCGGATCGGCCGTGGGGAAGAACAGCTTGTTGAACACCAGGGCCGCGGCGGTCCCGTAGAGGAAGAAGTCGTACCACTCGATGGTGGTCCCGATGAGGCTGGCGGCGACGATCCGTCTGATGCCTGACGGGGCCTTCGGGGCGGTTGAGGGGGAGACCATGTGCACCACTTCCAGGGTGTCTGCGGGGACGTCGGGTGTGGGCACAACGTAGAAGTCCGCAGGTCACCGGTATATGTGGCCCACCATCACAATCAGGCCGCGCCTAGTGTGCCCGCACACCACTTGACCCGAGCACCTGCCCCGCAACCCTCGGTAACCGGGTTGGGGAAGCCCTGCCGGAATTGCAGAGCCACACCTGTTTCGGGCAGGCGGCGCCGGCTCCCGTGCTGGTTTGGTGCTGACCTGAAACCCCACGTCAGCACCCCTCGCAACCCACCCCGTGCTGGTTCGGAGTCCGCGAGCAAGGCGATGAGTGTGTTGCGGGCGTGGGCCGCGCGGGAGCGGACCGTGCTGATGGGGCGACGCCCAGACCGGGTCGGCCCGGATGGTCTTGAGGGTGCGCCGTGCCGGGCGCACCGCGCCCTTGACCGCCTCCACCAGGGTCCGTCGCCCCGATGGCGACGTCCGTACCGCTGCCCCTGGCGATGCAGAGGTCCGAGTCGGCGAGAGCGAAGGCGTCGTCGACACCGTCGCTGACGGCAACTCGTCGCGGCTTCGGAGGCGCCCGGTGCCTCCGTGAGGACCTCGGGGAGATCGTTGGCCGGCGGCGCATACGATTCCTTCCACTAGGCGGCATCCGTCGTGATCGAGCTCCTTCCCTCCCGTCTGCCCGCCCTCGCCCGCTGGTTCCCCGGCGGGGCCCCGGGCATCGCGGCGCTCCCCGAACACGTCATCGCCACTGGCGCCGGCAAGTGGTGGGCGGACAGGACCGTGGACCCGCGGGTCGTGGCGGTCTCCAGTGGAATCACGTCCTGCTGCGCGGGGACCCCGCTGCCCTGTCTCCTGAGGCCCTCGCTCCGTTCGCAGGCAACTACATCGAGGCCCCGGCCCGCTTCCTGCCCGCTCTCGGCGGCGCGTTCACCCGCATCGATCCCTGGGAGCGCATGGTCTACGTACACCAAGCACCCGCCATGGCCGCCCGTCCGGCACGCGGGATCACAGTTCGCCGACTGACCCCGCAGGACGCGTCGGCGCTCGTCGCTCTCGGCCCCAAGGCGGCCTGGATTCACCGGACCTGGGGCGACCCGGAGCAGCTCGCAGCCTCCGCCCTCGGCTGGGGCGCCTTTCACCGGGGCCGGGTCCTCTCGGTGGCCTGCACGTACTTCCTCGGCAGCGGCTACGAGGACGTCGCCGCGCTCGCGGACCCCCGGCCACCGGCGGCAGCACCTCGCGCTGGCCTGTGTCACCGCACTGTGCCAGGACATCGCCGCCCGCGGCCGCGCGCCCAGCTGGACCTGCTCCCGCGACAACCGCCCCAGCAGCCTCCTCGCCCGCCGATCCGGCAGGGGTTCCGCCGAGTCCCCCTTGATCCACCGCACCGTGACCAATGACGGTAATAGTGCTACCGTCATTAGCATCATGCTGCTGAGACTGGACACCACGGACAGCCGCCCGCTCCACGAGCAGGTCGCTGGGGCGATCCGGCGCGCCATCGCCGAGGGTGAATGCGCGCCCGGCGACCGACTCCCGCCGGCCCGCGACCTCTCCCAGGCGCTGGGCGTGAACGCCAACACGGTCCTACGGGGCTTGCGCGCCCTGCGGGACGAAGGGGTGCTGGAGTTCCGGCGCGGTCGCGGGGTCACCGTCGCCGAGGGCGCGGACCGGCGGGCGGAACTGCTCGTCAGAGCCCGCCGGCTGGTGGCCGATGCGGCACGTCTGGGGTACAGCAAGAGCGATCTCATTGACCTGATCAGGGGGCTGTCGTGACCGTCCGTACGAACGCGAAGCGGAGGAATGGCGCCCGGTGGGGCGTCGCGATCTGGGCGTTGGGCGTGCTTGCCGCGCTGGCCGCACTCCCGCCCGCCGCGAGCAGTCGGCTGCCGGAGCGCCTCGCCACGCACTGGGACAGCGCGTCCCCCGACGGCTCGATGCCCCTGTGGGCGGCGGCTCTGTTTCCCTCGCTGCTGTGGGCGGCCCTGGTGGCCTCCCTGCTGTTTGCGGGCCGACGTGGCGGCGCGCCCGCGCGGGCCTGGGCGGGCGCCGTACTGCTGTCGGGCGGGGTGTTCCTGGCCGGCGTACAGGCTTCGATAGTGCGCGCCAATCTGGACCGGCCCGACTGGCGGGACGCCGGGTCGGTGGGTGCCGGGGTCGCGATCACAGCCGTGGCCGCGGTGGCCGCGGGGCTGCTCGGATGGCTGGCCGGGCGGCGCGGGGCGCACGCCGTTGCGGCGAGCCGGGCCGCGGCCGGAAAGGCGATGGAGATCCCGGCGGGGGAACGTTTCGTCTGGCTCTCCCGTACCTCCAACCCCTGGCTCCACCTGACCGCCGCCCTCACGGGCCTGGTGGCCGCGGCCGGCGTACTGGCGGCCGCCTGCGGCATGATCGGCCTTCAGTGGACGCTGATCGCACCGTTCGCGATCGCCTCCGTCCTGGTGCTCTTCTGCTCCTCCGTGCAGGCGCGCGTGACGGACTCCGTCCTGGAGGTGGCCTTCGGGCCGCTCGGCTGGCCGCGACGGCGCTGGCCTGCGGGGGAGATCGACTCGGCCCGCATGGAGGTCCGCACCCCCGCGCAGGTGGGTGGATGGGGCTACCGCCTCAGCGGGCTGGGCACGACCGTCATGCTCCGTGCGGGCGAATGCCTGGTCATCCACCCCCGTAAAGGCGTGGAATTTGCGGTGAGCGTCGAAGACGCTGAACGAGGCGCCGCACTGCTCAACACCCTTTCCGCCAAGGAATCTGGCCGAAAATAGCCGGCGGATCACCGGAGCGTTCTGTTCCGGCCTGGCCGACTGTGAGCGCTGTCATATTCGATCGATTCATACGACAAGATCGAGAGGAGAGCCGGGCCGCGGTTGGCGGTGCGGTCCACCCACTGCTCGCTGGGGTCCAACTGCCTGGAACAGCGGGTCCATTACCCTTTCAGGGGGGAGGGTGCATGGCCGGGAGGGGGACCGGGTGAACTTCGCGGGAATGGTGATCGCCGACCGGTACCGGCTGGACGCACTGCTCGGGCGCGGGGGGATGGGTGAGGTCTGGAGGGCCTTCGATTCCCGATTTGAGCGCAGCGTTGCGATCAAGTTCCTGCCTGCGCAGATGGCGCGCGAGGACGAGCGGCTGAATTGACGTAGCCCCCTTCAGGCTGTCCGGGCCACGGTCTCGGGCACCTGCGGGACCGGAGCCGTGACCGGACCGGTGGTGGCCGTCGCCGCGGTGACCGCAGGAGCGGTGAGGGTCGGGTCCACGGTCAGCAGCGAGGCTCCAAGAGGTTCGGCCATCGCGCGGAGCGCGGTCTCCGAGAGCCGGATCGAGGGCTGCCCCACGCCGAGCGTGGCGGCCAGTCGCTCCGCGCTGGTGAAGCCGACGGCGGTACGGGCACCCAGCGGGGTGCGGAACAGACGCACCACCTGTGCGGCTCCCGGCCGGGCCGGTACGTACAGGGGCCCGGCCGGGACCCGTTCGTCAGGCTCCGGGTCGTCTTCGTACTGGAACAAGCACATGGGGACCTCCCAGAGGAACCACGAGTGGCAGTGGAGGCCCCGGATGCGGGGAGGCGGTCCGGGGCACGACACCGAAGCTATCCCGAGTTCTCACCGCAGTGGACACCCCATGACGGGACCTTGACGGCGACCGGCCGAGTCCATACGCATCACTGACAGGTGGCGCCGGGGGCCGTCAGAAACCCGTCATGGTTTCCCGTTCCCGCGTTAGAAGGCCATAAGTAACCACCCCGCGCGTTCGCAACGAGCCCTTTCATGGGATCCGGCCGACGGAGAGGCGAGGGAAGCAGCTGTGCGAAGAGTCGTGGCCGGTGTGAGCGGAACCCCGGGCAGCCTGGCCGTATTGCACCGCGCCGCCGGCGAGGCCCGGGTGCGGGACGCGGAACTGTGGGTCGTCATGGCCTGGCAGGCCCCCAGCGGCGAACTCGGAAGCCGCAGCTCGTGCAATGTGTCGGCGCTCGCGCAATGCCGTGCCACTGTCGTCGAGCGGCTGCGCGAGGTTCCGAACACGGCCTTCGACGCGGAGAAGCCCGGCGTCACCCCCGCAGGCCTGACCGTACGGGCGACACCCGGGGCGGCGCTCGTGGACACCGCCCGCGGCGCGGACGACCTCCTCGTGGTGGGTACCGGATCGCGCTCCGCCCTGAGCCGACTCATCAGGCCCTCGGTGGCCCGCTACTGCCTCGCGCACGCGGCCTGCCCGGTGCTGGCCGTCCCGCCGTCTCCGCTCGAGGCCGAGCTGGACGCCGTACACCGCCGCAACCTGTGGCACCTGCCGCTGGACACGAGCGAGCTGGCTCCGTGAGCCGCCACCTGGTGCCGGGGACAGCCAGTGGGCCGGCCCCCCAAGGTCTCGGCGTACCCCGGTCTGCTCACCGCCCGCGGACTGGTCCGCTCCCACCACGTCCACACCGACAGGCTCGTCTCGGTGGCCTGGCACGACGGGATCGCCCAGCGGCTGCTCCTCGAAGACATCGACGGCAACCGCGCCGAGGTCGACCCTCGCGTTTTCGCCGCCAACCCATCCTTGTGGCACTTCCTGGACCGGTACATCCGCACCAGCCTGAGCCGCGGAACCATGCGATGTGTTCTCTACAGAGCGTGACGGAGATAGGTTCGGATGTTCCAGGACGAGATGAGGTCGCGATGTCCGGGGGAGAAGGATGAGGGGCCCACCTCGGATCCCGTGCTGGTTCGGTGCTGGTTACGCTGCGTTGAGCACGACACGTTTGTGGTCGTGGTGGCGCGAAGCGGACGCGGCAGAGACAAGGTTTGGTTTCATCTGCGCTGAACACCAGGTGGTGCGGAGACATCACCTACGTAGCCGTCGGTGCGACGTGGCCGTATCTGAGAGGGGCGCCGAGTGCCACGCGGCGGCCTTCGCCGAGGTCTGCCGCCGGCACGGCATCCGCCGCAGTATGGGCCGGGTCGGCTCGAGCCACGACGATGCCCTCGCCGAGTCGTTCTTCCACGGCCTCAAGCGCGAGTTGCTCCACGGCCGCCGCTGGGCCTCGAAAGCGCAGACCCGGCTTGAGCTGTTCCACCGGCCGTCGTACTACAACCGGCGCCGTCCCCACTCCGCACCCGGCGCCCAGACCTTCGCCCCCAACTGACCCTGACCGGACGGGCCCTGCGCCGCGTCAACCGGTCGCGTGGGAAGGACCGTCGACATTGCGGAGGTGTGCGTCGAGCAGGGCGAACGTGGCCTCGGGCCGTTCGATGTGCGGCAGGTGGCCTGCCTCGGGAATGACGTGAAGTCGGGCGTTGGCGAAGGCGGCTGCGTAGGCGGCGCCGTAGGCCGGGGTGACGATCCGGTCCTCGGCTCCCCACAGCAGCAGGGCCGGGACGTGTGCATCAGCAAGGCGACGTAGCAGCTCGGGGTCGTGCATGTAGGGGTCGCCTGCGAAGGCGCGCAGGGCGGCCATGTCGGATCGCCGGGCGGCGAGTTGTGCGGCGGGCATGGTCGTGGGGTCGACGAAATACCGGTCCGGGTCGTGCCAGGCGTGGTCGGCGACGCCGCGGGCGTCGAGGCCGAAGAAGTCGACGATCGGTTCGTCTTCGACGTGCACGCCCACCGCATCGATCAGGACGAGTCCGGCGACGAGGCCGGCGGTGTCCCGCACGGCCATCTCGGCGGCGACCCAGCCCCCGAACGAGGAGCCGACGACCGTGATGTCGCGGAGCCCTTGCTCGTGGAGGTGGTGGAGGTAGGTGAGGGCGAGGTCGCCGACACCGGTGAGCCATTCGGGCCGCGGGGTGCCCTGCCAGCCGGGGTGTACGGGCGTGATGACCCGGGTGCTCCGGGCGAGGTGTTCGACGAGCCCGGCGACGGAGGCAGGACCTCCGCCGCCGTGCAGGACCAGGACGGGCCTGCCGTGGTCGCCGCCCGTCTCGGTCAGGGTGAGCGGCAGGTCCGGACGCAGGGTGACGGTGCGCGTGGAAGTCATGCCCCACACGGTAACTAAAGATATTGATATAAGCTAGCTTGGTTGCGGGTTAGGCTGAAGTCATGCACAACGAACTTCAAACTCTCGGTAGGGCGGTCAAGCAGGCCCAATACCGTCAGCACCGAGCTTTGGAAGGCGGGTTGGCGGCGATCGGCACCACGCTCGCCCAGTGGGACGCCCTTCGGGCGATCGGCAACGCACGCGCGGCCTCTGCCCGGGAGCTGGCCGCCGCCACGTTCCAGAGCGAGCAGGCCTTCGGCACACTTGCCTCCCGTCTGGTCGCGCAAGGCCTGGTCGTGCGCAGGCCTGGCCACGGCCGTCGCATCGAGCACCACCTCGCACCTGATGGTGAGCGTGTCCTGGAGGAAGGGCATCGCGTCGCCGATGAGGTGCTGGCCTCGTGCTTCTCGATGCTGTCCGCGGCCGACCGCAGCACCCTGCTCGGGCTGTTGCAGCGCCTCGCCCTCGCCGAGGAGGCGTAACCGGTTCGGCAATGCGAGCGGTGTGGCGCCCGCTGGCCACACGGTTCGGCGTGCGGCAGGCGTACGCCGTCGGCGGGCACGCCTGGCGGAGGAACACGCGACGAGGTCGGGAACACAGCCGGCGTCGCGCAGCCAGAGGCCGGCTGCCGGGGCGTCACGGCGGCCGCGCGGGGCGAGCGGCCGTTCGTGGTCGGCCAGCAACGGCCGGTCGGACTTGGCGTGCCGCAGGACGACCAGGCGCCGGGACTTGCCTGACGTCATGGCGTCGCCGGGTGCTGGTGCCCCACCTCCCGCGCGAGGTCCAGCCCGAGGATCCGGTCGAGAAAGGCGAACGTCTCGAATTTGGCACCGGGCGGTACGTCGGCGCGCCCGGCCACGCCGCGCAGCATGTCCAGGACGACAGGGACGCCGAGATTGTCGGCGAGCGCGGCCTGGGCCTGTCGCAGCACGTCGGCGGGGATCGGCCTGGAGGGCTCCTGCGCCCAGTCGGCCACCTGCTGCCGCCAGCGCCGCAGCGTCCGCCGGGCCTCGGTGAGCCCTGCGCCGGTGATCGTGACCGGCGTGCGGTGGGCGTGCCCGAGCAACAGCATCCTCACAGCCAGCGGATCGGTCCCCGCCGGGGCGAACTCGTCCAGAAGACCCGAGGGGAGGAGAAGTGCTCTGTCCGGGATAGCCCGTCCGGGGGGCGCCGGGCTGACCTGGCCCACGTCCACCCGGACCCCGCCGACCCCGCCATGAGTGGCAGCGCCGTATGCGAGAAGGTGCACGTCGGCAGCGGCGCACAGCGTCTCGGTCAGCTGGTGTGCGCCGACGGTGGCGGGCGGGTGGATGCCGAGAACGGCCATGGCGCGATCGAGCGCCTGGCCTTGCTCATGCGGCAGGTCCGGTGTGATGAGGACCGTGAGTGCCTGCAGACCACGCAGCTCCGCGGTGCGCGCCAGCACGTCACCGACCAGGGGCGCCCGCAGGTCCACCGCGCCGACCCGGGCGCCGATGGCCGGCAGGTGGACACAGATGCGCAGCAGGTGGCGGTGTCCGGAGGGAACCTCCGCGAAGCGGCCGGTCCGGGTGTCGGCAATGCTCAGCATGAGGCGAAGGCTAGTGCCGCGTCGGGCGACGTTCGCCCCGCCGCGTCGGGCAAACGTTGCCCGACGCGGCACTGGTCCTGAAAACCCGGGCCTCGACGCTTCGCCTCCTGCTGCCGCTGCGGCGACGTCCGGCGGACGAGGCTCACCACCAAGCGCCGGCGGACAGTGGGCCGACCGGGAGCCTGGCGAGGGAGCCGATGTCGGACAGGCGCGCCCCGCCTTCGCTCTCCCAGGCGTCTTCCCGGTTCCGGAGGTCGGGCCTTCGGCCGATGACGGCTTCGGCGGCGATCAGCGCGCGGGAGGTCAGGACGCTGCCGGGGACGGCGGCGGCAGCCATCAGCCGGGCCGCGGCGGCGGGTGCGGTCTGGGGCGGGACGACGAGGAGGTCCCAGCGGCCGACGGTGTAGGAGAGCAGGATCAGCTTGTCGGGGTCCTGTTCGGTGAACCAGCCCACATGCACGGCGTGCCCGGCCACGGGGACCTTGTGCGGGACGACGGGCCATCGGGTGGGGTTCACGGTGACGCGGGTGATGCGCCCCCAGGGCTCTGCCAAGGCGGCGACGAGAACGGGGAGTTCGGCTGCGAGGTCGCGGGAGCGTGGCCACCAGGCGCCGTCCAGCTGCCCGGCGAGGGTGGTCTTCGGCGTGAGCACGAGGCGAGCGGGGCGAGGGGGAGCGGCAGCGGGGTGTGCGGGTGACGTGGCAGGCGTGGTGCGTTCCAGGATGACGGTCATGGTGGAGACCTGTCCCCGGGCCGCCCGCAGTTCGACGGCCTGGCGTATTGATCGCCGGAAATGACACCTGAGCTGCATCCGATGCGCGAAATACTCCCGGTATCTCCACCCTACTCCGGTGTGGAGATCAAAAGGGGTTCTGACCAGGTATTTCCGTTGAAGCAGAGGGTTTATGCCCCGGCCGTCCGAGCGGCTGACGCGGTCAGGGCGCAGTTGACGTCCACCACGCCTTCCACGGCGCGTGCGAGACGTGCTGCCACCGGAATGAGCGATGCGTCGAGGATGCCGCCGGAGAGGGTCACCACGCCGTGGTGGACATCGACCCGCACCCTGTGCTGTGCGAGGGGGAACAGCCGGCCGACCACCTCGCGCCGTATCTCGTCCGCGAGTTCACCGTCCGGGCGCAGGAAGACCTTGAGCAGGTCGGCACGGCTGACGATGCCCTGGAGGGTGCCGTCCGGGTCGACGACCAGCAGTCGTTTGATGTGACGTTCCGCCATGAGCCGGGCCGCCCGGGACAGGGTGGTGTCGGGTCGAACGGTAACGGGGGGAGCCGTCATCAGATCCCTGGCCAGGATCGAGCCGGCCTTCGACGTGTCACCCAGCCGCCGCATCTGCTCGATGAGACCGGGGTCGTGATCGCGGAACTCCTCTTTCGGGAGCAGGTCGGCTTCCGAGACCACACCGATGACCCTGCCCGCGCCCGCGCCCTCGCCTTCGATGACCGGTACTGCCGTCACTCGCCACTGCTTCATGACGGCGACGATCTCCTTGAACTCGGCGAGGGGCGTGACGCTGACGACGATTCTCGTCATCACGTCGCGGACGAGACGTGGACTGGAGGTCATGGCGTGGTGGTCCTCGATGAGAAGGCGAAGGGTCCCGGGGCTGTCCCGGAGATCGGCGGCCGTCCCTCGGTGAAGGGGACCCCGCCACTCACCATCACACGTCCACGGCACGGTCCGGACGGGCCTGTCGGGCCCCGGTGCGGGACCGACCGGCCCTGTCCGGGAACCGAGCGGCGGGGACAGCCTGAGGTGACCTTTGCCGGAGCACGGGAGACATGGAGAGGTGGCGTCATGAAGGCACTCGTCTTCCAGGGACCGGGGAGGACCGCGTGGCAGGAGGTGCCGGAGCCGGGCATCAAGGATCCCGCCGACGTGATCGTGCGCGTCGATGCCGTGACCATCTGCGGTACGGACCTGCACATCGTCAAGGGTGACCTGCCGGAGGTGACTCCCGGCCGTGTGCTCGGGCACGAGGCCGTGGGCACGGTGGTGGAGTGCGGGGGTGACGTCCGCTCGGTGCGGCCCGGCGACCGGGTGCTGGTCTCCTGCATCTCCTCGTGCGGCCGGTGCCGGTTCTGCCGTGAGAGCCGCTACGGGCAGTGCCGCGGGGGCGGTGGATGGATACTCGGCCACACCATCGACGGAACTCAGGCCGAGTACGTCCGCGTGCCGTTCGCCGATCTCTCCGTGCACCCGCTGCCGAGTACGGTCGACAGCGCCGACGCCGTCCTGCTCGCGGACATCTTCCCCACCGCCTACGAGGTGGGAGTGCTGAACGGCACCGTGCGGCCCGGGGACACCGTCGTCGTGGTCGGCGCCGGACCCGTAGGACTCGCGGCCGTCGCCACGGCACGGTTGTACTCGCCGGCCCGCGTCATCGCCATCGATCTCGCGCCGTCCCGGCTGGCGACAGCGCGCGAGCTGGGGGCGGACGCGGTCGTGAACGCCGCCGAGGAACCGGAATTGCTCGTGGGCGACCTGACCGACGGTCTCGGCGCGGACGTCGTCATGGAGGCCGTCGGCGTGTCCGAGACCTTCGAGATGTGCACCCGCATGGTCCGCCCCGGCGGCCGGGTCGCGAACATCGGCGTCCACGGCAAGCCGGCGACCCTGCACCTCGAAGACCTGTGGATCAAGGATGTCACCATTACCACCGGGCTCGTGGACACCTGCTCCACGCCGATGCTGCTGCGCATGCTGGCGGCCGGCCGGCTGCCGACCTCGTCGCTGATCACCCATCGTTTCGAGCTGGGACGGATGGAAGAGGCGTACGAGGTGTTCTCCCGTGCCGGTGAGACGGGTGCGCTGAAGGTCGTGCTGGGCGGGCCGCGCCACGACGACCTGGCCGTATCGAACCCGTCGCGCGTCCAGAAGGCGTGAGGGGGCCCCGGTGCCGTCGCCGATGCTGACGCCGGGGCCGGTAGGCCCCCTCCTCCGTCCCTGCCGGCCTTGCCAAGCGAACGTCCCGCCGGGTGATTCTGAGTGCGGATCTGTTCCGGTTCCGCTCCCGAAGAGGTGATCCGCCATGCCTCGGATCCAGATCTCGGCACCCGGGCCACGGCCGCACCGCCCCCGGACCCTCGACCTGCGCACGCCATCGGGGCGCGTCCTGCCGACTGAGAACGCGGGAAGGGAGGCAGGCCCACGAGCGCAAGAAGTGGTCGTCGCGCCCGCCCAGGACATGGATGACGTCCGCGGTTACGACGGCGTGGTCCTGGGCGGTTCGCTGTATGCCGGCCGCTGGAACAACAGGGCCCGGCGCCACAACCCCCGGCCTGCTCGCAAGGATCCTGGTGCGCCAGGGCCGGGCCGGGGACTTCCGCGATCCTGAGCGAATCCGCGCCTGGGCCCGTCGGATCGGTGCCGAACTCGCCGCGACCCACTGAATGCGCCCCACAGCAGTCGGCGCCGCCGTACGGAGAACGTCCTCCGCACGGCGGCGCCGACTTTCGGTCACACGGTCTTGACCGCTCGCGCTCCGTTCGGCGGGGACGGGTTGGGGAGCGGCGTGGTGATCCCCGTCGCCCGCGGTGTCTGGAGCGTCGCGGCCGCGGACTCGCGGGCGAGGAAGGCTCCGAGTTCGCCGATGGTGCTCATGAGCGGTGCGGGGAAGACCACGGTGGTGTTCTTGTCGACGCCGATCTCCACGAGGCTTTGCAGGTTGCGCAGTTGCAGGGCGAGGGGGTGGGCCATCATGGTGTCGGAGGCGTCGCCGAGTGCGGCGGCGGCCATCGATTCGCCCTCCGCGTTGATGATCTTGGCCCTCTTCTCCCGTTCGGCCTCGGCCTGGCGGGCCATCGCGCGCTTCATGCTGTCGGGCAGCTGGATGTCCTTCAGTTCGACCAGGGTGACTTCGACGCCCCATTCGGCTGTGGTGACGTCGAGGATCTCGCGGATGCCGAGATTGATGCGGTCGGTCTCCGACAGGGTTTCGTCGAGGGTGTGCTGGCCGACGACCTTGCGCAGTGTGGTCTGGGCGATCTGGTCGATGGCCGCGCCCACGTTCTCGATCGCGATGACCGACTTCACGGCGTCCACGACGCGGAAGTAGGCGACCGCGGAGACGTCGACGCTGACGTTGTCCCGGGTGATGATGCCCTGAGACTGGATGGGCATGGTGACGATCCGCAGGGACACCCGGTGCAGGACGTCCGCGAACGGCACGATGACCCGCAGGCCCGGCGCGCGGGTCCCGGTGAGGCGGCCGAAGCGGAACAGCACGCCCTGCTCGTACTGCTTGACGATCTTCAGGGCCATCGGCAGCCCTATCAGGGCAACCACGGCTATGGCGATCAGCGCGAAGATCAGGACTTCCATGGAGATGCTCCTCACGAAGGGCGGTGGCGGAGCAAGGGGATGACCCGGGTCCGTCCGCAGGGCTCGGCACCGGTGTGACCGGGGGCGGCGAGCCTGCCTCGCTTCCATGGTCGCGCGGTGCGGGTGGGGCGAGCAGGGGCCGAACGGTCCACATCCCGCATTAGCGGGGAACGTCTTCGGTGCTGCGGTCCGGCGGAGCGGTGCGGGTACGGGTGTCGTTGGAGTGGGCCGTGAGCCGGTCGATGACCGCCACCACACCGTCCAACTGTCCGGCGAGCCGGAGAGCGACGGGAATCTGGCTGCTCCTGGCCAGTCGGCCGTCCAGGGTGACGACCCCGTCCACGACACCCACGCTGACGGCATCGGCACCGATACCCATCGTGTCCGCCAGGACCTCCTCGACCAGCACCCGGCGTATCTCGTGGTCCGGGCGCAGAAACACCCGGAGCAGGTCCCGTCGGGTCACGATGCCGACCAGACGGTCCTCCTCGTCGACGACCGGCAGCCGCGTCACCCCGCGTCGGGTAATGAGGCGGGCAGCCTCGGTGACGGTCTGTTCGGCGTGGACCGTGACGGCCGGCGCCGTCATCAAGTCTTGAGCGGTGAGGTGGCCTTGGGCGAGCAGATCGGTCCGCGAAATGACCCCGAGGACGCGCTCGTCCGCATCCAGGACCGGCACGCCGCTGATGTCGTGTTCGACGAGCAGCGCGGCCACATCCGCGGACGGAGTCCTCCCGACGACCGAGACGACCTCGTCGGTCATCAGGAAGCCGACCTTGGCGTGCTTCATCTGCGGCCCTCCTGTCGGCTTCGGCCGGTGAGCGCATCTTGCGGAGCGCCCTCACCAGCCACCATCCGCCGCGTCCGCCTGCGGTGCGAGGGCCGAACGGGTCCCGTGGCAGGACTGACCGGTCCCCGGCGGTGTGCGGTCGACGAGGCGATGCGGAGCGGGCAAGGGACCTCCGGTCCCTGGACTGATCCCTGCGGCCCATTCCTCGTGCGGGCCCGGGTGGCAGTGTGAAGGCACCCCCGACGCTGTTCGACGGAGGAGGGAGCCACGGAGGGCTCCGCCCAGCACCGTCCGGACCTCGGCCCGGTCGTCGTCGGTGTCGACGGACCGGACTCCGCGCTGACAGCGGCATTCTGGGCCGCCGCCGAGGCGCCCGACGCAACAGCAGCCTTCACATCTTCTCCGCGGGCGACACCGCTGCAGCGAGTGGGAGCGAAGTACGGCACCACTGTGGTCGGTCACCGCGGGCTGGGTGGCTTCGAGTCGCCGCGGCCGGGTTCGGTCGGTCCGAGGATCGCGGCAGCCGCCACGACCCCCGTCATCGTGGTGCGCGGCTGCGAGGGCCTTGCCGAGAGTGGCGTGGTGCTGGCCGCGGTGCGGGACGAGTACGAACTCGCATGCGCGCGACGTGCCGGTCGCGAAGCAGAGCTGCGCAGAGCAACGCTGCCCCTGCTGACCGTGTGGAACGTATTCCAGTACGCCGGAACCGTCGTCCCCCGAGCACGTCGTCGACGACACCGCGCAGCACAATGCCGAACGCCAGGCCGGCTCGGAGGCCGCACCGTGCCCACTGCCCTGTGATCACCGTCCCGGGCGGATGGACGGACATCGTTCCCGTGCCTTTGGGTATCGGCCTGACCGGATTCGCCGCGGTCCGGGCCTCTCCTGCCCGTCACCCATGGTTCCGACCGTGACCGGCCGGTCGGCGGAGGACTACGCTGAAGGCCGGGCGGGTGCCCGGAGCCCCTCGCCGCCGCCGGAGGTGTCCATGGTCGGGGACGATCGAGATGCGTCGGCGAGCCGGATTCCGCAGCCGAGGCTGGACGCGCTCCAGGCACAGATCGCCGACGCGCGCGATACCCGTGACCGGCTGACGGGCCTGCTGGAGGCGGTCATGTCGCTGGGGCAGGAACTGGACCTCGCCCAGGTGCTGCGCGGCATCGTGGAGGCCGCGGTCGTCCTCGTGGACGCGGAGTACGGTGCGCTGGGAGTGGTGGGGGACGACGAGAAACTCGCCGAGTTCCTCCCGGTGGGCATCAGCGACCAGCTCAGGGCGCGGATCGGGGCCCTGCCCACCGGACAGGGACTGCTGGGCGAGCTGATCAGGCACCCGCGGCCGCTGCGCCTGGGAGACCTCGCGGAGCACGAGGCCTCCGCCGGTTTTCCGGAGCACCACCCGCCGATGCGCTCCTTCCTCGGCGTGCCGATCCGGGTCCGGGACGAGGTGTTCGGCAACCTCTACCTGACGGAGAAGCGGGGCGGGAAGGGCTTCGACGCGGAGGACGAGGGGCTCTTGTCCACCCTCGCCGTTGCCGCGGGCGTCGCCGTGGACAACGCCCGTCTGTACGAGGAGGTCCGGCTCCGGGAGCGCTGGCTGGCGGCCAGTTCCGAGTTCACGAGCGCGCTGCTGTCCGGCTCGTCCGAGATCGAGGTGCTGGAGGGCATGCTGGAGCGGGCCCGGGACATCATCTCGGCCGAGATGTGCGTCTTCTACCAGGCGGGGCCCGGCGGCGAGCTGCGCGGCTCGCTCGCCTTGGGCGAGGGGGCCGAAGCGCACCGCGGGATCGTGCTGCCCGGCAGCGAGGGGATCCTGGCCGCGGTCGTCCTGGCGCGGGACGGACTGGTCACCTTGGCTGATGTGGCCACCGACGCCCGGGTCGCGGCGCAGCCGGACGTCTGGACGGGCTTCGGGCCGGCCGTGGCCGTCACGGTGGGTACCAAGGCGAAGCTGCGGGGGGTGCTGATGCTTGCGCGGCGTACCGGGCGGTCGGCGTTCGCCGCGGCCGAGGTCGCACCCCTGCCCGGCTTCGCGGGGCAGGCGTCCCTGGCGCTGGAGCTGGCCGACCGGCGCCGGGACACCGAGCAGGTGAGCCTGCTCGCGGACCGCGACCGGATCGCCCGCGACCTGCACGACCTGGCGATCCAGCGGCTCTTCGCGACGGGGATGACGCTGCAGAGCGCCCAGCGCTTCGTGGAGCATCCGGAGGCCTCCGAGCGGCTGGACCGTGCGATCGACGACCTGGACGAGACGATCAAGATCATCCGTACGACCATCTTCGGGCTCCGCGACCACGAGGTGGCGGGCGGTACCCCGAGACTACGGGTCCGCGCGGTGAGGGCCGTGGGTGAGGCGGCGGTGCTGCTCGGTTTCGCGCCCGCCCTGCGTATGGAGGGGCTGATCGACACAGATGTGCCGGTGGCGGTCGCCGACGATGTGGTGGCCGTGCTCGGAGAGGCCCTGACCAACGTGGCCCGGCACGCGCGGGCGGCGCGGGCGGAAGTCGCGATCGTCTTGGCGGACGGAGTGCTGGGCGTTACTGTGAGTGACGACGGTGTCGGTGTCGCGGAGGGCGGACGCCGGAGCGGGCTGCGTAACCTCGCGGAGCGCGCCGAGGCCTGCGGAGGCGGGCTGTCCGTCTCCACGCGACCCGACGGTGTCGGAACCCGACTGGACTGGCGGGTCCCGATGGGGCCTTCCCGGTGAGCTCGGGCCTCAGCGGCCGGTTTCGTCGTGCTCGCGCACCTCGGCGGCGATGACGGCGGCCTGCACGCGGCGTTCGACGCCCAGCTTGGCGAGCAGCCGCGAGATGTGGTTCTTGACCGTCTTCTCGGACAGGAAGAGCCGTTTGCCGATCTGACGGTTGGTGAGGCCCTCGCCGATCAGTTCGAGTACGGCCCGCTCGCGCTCGGAGAGCACCGTCAGCCGCTTGTCCCCGGGCGGCTTCCCGGCGGCCGGGTCCCGGAGCGAACTCATCAGGCGGGCGGTGGTCGCAGGGTCGAGCATCGACTGGCCCGTTGCCACCGTCCGGACCGCGGCGACCAGGTCGGAGCCCTTGATCTGCTTCAGTACGTACCCGGCCGCCCCGGCCATGATGGCGTCGAGGAGGGCCTCCTCGTCGTCGAAGGACGTCAGCATGAGGCAGGCGAGGCCCGGCATGCGCGAGCGCAGCTCACGGCAGACGGTAATGCCGTCGCTGTCGGGCAGCCGTACGTCGAGCACCGCTACGTCCGGCCGCAGCGCCGGCCCCCGGGCCAGGGCCTGCGCGGCCGTCGCCGCCTCACCCACCACCTCGATGTCCCGCTCGGAGTCCAGCAGGTCGTGCAGCCCGCGCCGGACGACCTCGTGGTCGTCGAGGAGGAACACCCGGATGGGCGCCGGTGCGGCAACTGGTGCATCGGACATCCACGCCACACCCTCGGGTCGGATACGTCTGGGAACAATTGTCTCAGATGCGGCTTCCGCTGCCGTGGGGTGCGTACAGGTCGAGCAGCCGGATCTCGGCGGAGATCAGCCGGTGGGCGAGCACCTGCCCCACCCACTGCCACATCGCGGAGGCGAGCGCGGGATCGCCGTCCATCAGCGCCCGCACGGCGGCGGCATCGAACTCGTCGGTGCGCACCGGCGTCATGGCCTCGGCGCCGAAGTGCCAGGTGTAGGGAGGGAACAGCCAGGACCAGCCGACGAGCTCGCCGGGGCCGACGGTCTCGACCACCGCGGCCTGCCTGCCGGGTACGTGCACGTCCATGCCCACGTTGCCCGACCGGAGGACCCAGAACCGGGCGGCGTGTCCGCCCTGGTTGAACAGGCGCGCGCCGACGGGGAAGTCCTCCTCGTGAGCCAGGGCCGACAGGCTGTCGCGGTGCTCCGGGGAGAAGGCGCGGGAGAAGACATTGGGGGAGGAGGTGAGCCGGTGGAAGGAAGAGGTGCTCATGGCGGTTCTCCGTTCGGGTCCGCCTCCACCCTCCGCCGCCGGCGGCCGGTCCGGGAAGGGGCCGTTCGGTACCTTCCCCGGCCCGGGCGGCCCACCCGTACCGCCCCGGGCGGGACGATCAGTAGGGCCAGGACCAGTCGGCGACCTCCGGCAGGTCGGTTCCGTGGGCGCGGATCCAGTCGTGGTGGCGGATCCGCTGGTCGCACATGCTCTGGCGCAGTCCCTCGGCGCGGCCGGCGAGGCCGGGTACGCGGTCGATGACGTCCATGACGAGCCGGTAGCGGTCGAGGTCGTTGCGTACGACCATGTCGAAGGGGGTGGTCGTGGTCCCGGACTCCTTGTAGCCGCGGACGTGCAGCTGGGCGTGGCCGGTCCGGCGGTAGGCTAGGCGGTGGATGAGCCAGGGGTAGCCGTGGTACGCGAAGACCACCGGCCGGTCGGTGGTGAAGAGGGCGTTGTACTCGGTGTCGGTCATGCCGTGCGGGTGCTCCTCGTGGGGCATCAGCCGGGCGATGTCCACGACGTTGACGACCCGGACGGCCAGCCCGGGGAGGTGCTCGCGGAGCAGGGCCGAGGCGGCCAGGACCTCCATGGTGGGTACGTCGCCGGCGCAGCCGAGCACGACGTCCGGCTCGCGGGAGCCGTGGTCGGTGCCCGCCCACTCCCAGGCGCCGACGCCGCGCGACACGTGCGCGCGGGCCTCTCCGATGGGCAGCCAGTCGAAGCAGGGCTGTTTGCCGGCGACGATCACGTTGACCTGGTCGCGGCTGCGCAGCACGTGGTCGGCCACGGCGAGGAGGGTGTTGGCGTCCGGCGGCAGGTAGACGCGTACGACATCGGGGCTCTTGTTGAGGACGTGGTCGACGAAGCCGGGGTCCTGATGGGAGAAGCCGTTGCTGTCCTGGCGCCAGACGTGCGAGGTGAGCAGGTAGTTGAGGGAGGCGACGGGCGCGCGCCAGCTCAGTTCGCGGGCGCTCTTGAGCCATTTGATGTGCTGGCCGACCATGGAGTCGACGATGTGGGCGAAGGCCTCGTACGTGGAGAACAGGCCGTGCCGGCCGGTCAGGAGGTACCCCTCCAGCCAGCCCTGGCACACGTGCTCGGAAAGGATCTCCATGACCCGGCCGTCGCGCGACAGGTTCTGGTCGGTGGGCTCCGTCATGCCCTGCCAGGCCTTGCCCGTCACGGCGTACAGGTCGTCGAGGCGGTTGCTCGCCGTCTCGTCCGGCCCCACGACCCGGAAGTCCCTCCGTCCGGCCGTGGCCCTCATGACCTGCGCGAGGTAGCGGCCCAGGACGCGGGTCGGCTCGTGCAGGGTGCTTCCGGGCTTCTCCACGGGGACGGCCCACGCGTCGAACTCGGGCAGGGGGAGCGCGCGCAGCAGCCGGCCGCCGTTGGCGTACGGGCTCGCGCCCAGGCGGCGCTCACCCTCCGGTACGCAGGCCAGCACGGCGGATACCGGACGGCCCTCGGGTTCGAAGAGCTCTTCGGGCCGGTAGGAACGCATCCAGCGTTCCAGCTGCCTCAGGTGGTCGGGGTTCTCGCGGACCCCTGGGAGTGGGACTTGGTGCGCGCGCCAGGTGCCCTCGACGGGTTGACCGTCGACGGTCGCGGGACCCGTCCAGCCCTTGGGTGTCCGTAGGACGATCATCGGCCAGCGCGCACGCTCGGCGCCCGGATCCGTCCCTGCGGCCCGCGCTTCCCGCTGGATGGCGTGGATGCGGTCGAGGGCCTGGTCCATGGCGCTGGCCATGGCCGGGTGGACGAGGGCGGGGTTGCTGCCGGAGACGTAGAGGGGCTCGTGCCCGTAGCCGCGCAGCAGTGCGTCGAGCTCTTGCTCCGGGATCCGCGAGAGCAGGGTGGGGTTGGCGATCTTGTATCCGTTGAGGTGCAGGATCGGCAGGACGGCGCCGTCGTGGACCGGGTCCAGGAACTTGTTGGAGTGCCAGGAGGCGGCGAGCGGCCCGGTCTCCGCCTCGCCGTCGCCGATGACGCATGCGACGAGCAGGCCGGGATGGTCGAAGGCGGCCCCGTACGCGTGGGCCAGCGAGTAGCCGAGCTCGCCGCCCTCGTGGACGGAGCCCGGGGTTTCCGGCGCGACGTGACTCGGCACGCCGCCGGGGAAGGAGAACTGGCGGAACAGCCTGCGCATCCCGTCCGTGTCACGGCCGATGTCCGGGTACGTCTCGCTGTACGTGCCCTCCAGCCAGGAGTTGGCGAGTACGGCCGCCCCTCCGTGGCCCGGTCCCCAGACGCACAAGGCCTCCAGCGAGCGCTCTTCGACCACCCGGTTCAGGTGGGTGTGGACGAGGTTCAGGCCGGGCGCGGTGCCCCAGTGGCCGAGCAGCCGCGGCTTGATGTGCTCGGGCCGCAGCGGCTCGGCGAGCAGCGGGTTGTCCATGAGGTAGATCTGGCCGACGGCCAGATAGTTCGCGGCACGCCAGTGCGCGTCCAGCTCCGCGATCCGGTACGTGGTGGTCATCAGTGCTCCTTCGAACCGCAGGTCGCGGCATGCGCCGGTTGAGCGGATGTTCGAACGGTGCTCCCGCGCGGCTGGAGGCGGGAAGGGCAGGACCGGCCCCGCACGGGGCCGGTCGGCCCCTCTGCAGAGCAGGCCCAGGAGTCACGGCGGCCGGGATCGGAGCTGCCTCGGGCATGGCAGGCCTTCGTGCGGCGGGGGGAGCGCTTCCACCGTCACACCCCGAGGAGAGGGCCGCACGGGACCGACAGGCCCCGGTAGGGGACCGTCCGGCCCTGTCCGTGCACCTGTGGCGGGTACAGCCTGAGGTTGGCGTCCCGTGCGTCGCCAAGTTCCTGTACCGGCTACGAACCGCAAGGGTGTGACCATCATGGGAGAGACCACAGCGGACCCGTCCCCGATCAAGGTTTCGGCTGCCCGTGGCGACCTCGGACGACGGGTGACCGCCCGCCGCGAAGAGCTGGGAATCACGCGTGAAGAACTCGGGGAGCGCTGCGGGGCGGCCGCGTCGTACATCGCCTACGTGGAAGAGCGGGCGGCGGCGCCCAGCATGGGCATGCTCGTGGGTCTCGCGGACGGGCTGGGGACCACCGTTGCCGAGCTGACCGGGAGAACGACCGACAGTCCCCCCGGCATGGGGACTGCGATGCGTGATTCCGCGTCGAGGGTGCTGAGCGAAGCAGAGTGCCTCCGCCTGCTCTCCACCCACGGCATCGGGCGGGTCGGGTTCTCCGACATGGAAGGATTGGCCGTCTTTCCCGTCAACTATGTCGTGGTAGGAAACGAGATCGCGTTCCGCACGGCGGCTGACTCGCGGCTCGCCGAGGCGTCCGGGACCGAGGTCGCCTTCGAGGTGGACCACATAGACGACGCGATGCGAGAAGGCTGGAGCGTCATGGCCGTCGGCGAGGTGTCCGGTGTCACGGACGGGGCACGAGTCAGCCACCTGTACTCCGTCGCCCGCTCGCTCCCTTGGGCCGGCGGACCCCGTACGCACTGGATGTCCGTGACCCCCACCCGGATCACCGGCCGCCGTGTGGGATCCGGGTGAGCGCCCCGCGTGCCGTCGTGTTCGACACCGGACGGCCTCGGCCGGCACTGCCTGGATGCGCCGAAGCCGCAGGTGCGATCGTTTCTGCGCCTGCGGCTCGCAGTGGGGCGCACGTCGGTGCGCCCGCGCGCCGGTCGGCAACCAGCCAGAAGCGGCCTGCTTGCGCCCCTCCGCCGACACGGGCACCGGTCTATGCTGCGAACAGAACGTCCCCGTTCCGTTCCAGACCCTGACGGCGCGTTGCCTGCCAGATCTCCGCGTCGCGGCCCGGACTCATGATCCGCCGGCCCGGCGCATCCGAGGGCGTGGTTCGTCCCCATCCTGGAACGCAGGTTGCCGGACCGGACTTGCCCGCCGCGCGCACATCCGCACCGGGAAGTGACCGGAGGAGCCGGGAGTACGGCTCCGACCGGTAGTGCCCGGCTGGTCCCGAACCGAGGCACCCCATCATGCGTGTCCCCGATCCGAACGCCCACAGGTACGACGAGAACGGCCGGGTGCTGATCGCTCCGGCCGGTGAGCTCGACATCTCCACCGTCCACTCGCTGCGCGCAGCACTGGCGCGAGACCTGCACGACGGCGTCCGCATCATCGACCTCACCCGTTCCGGTTTCCTGCTCGGCGACCGTCCCGCTCCCGCCTTCCCCGCCGTCCTGGGCGGTGTGCTGTGACGGACACGTCGCCGATGGGGCGTTCTCAGAGGGGCCGCCGCGGGGCTCCGTACGGTCCCGACGACATGACCGCGATCCGCCTGCGGCGGCTGAGCCGATGGCAGGCCGAGGGACTGAAAGAGGACGTGGCGGACCTGTACGTGGAGTCCTCCCACCTGTTGGCGGGTACGGCCCACAGCTGCCGGGAAGCCTTCCTGCACCGCCTCACCGACGATGTCCGGCGGCCCGGATTCGCCATGCTGGTCGCGGAGCGGGCCACCTTGCTCGGATGCGTCTTCGGCTTCCCTCTGCGGCGCGACGGCTCCTGGTGGAGGGGGTTCCTCGGACCCTTCCCCCGGGACATCGAACAACTCACCGCCTCCGGGCACGTCTTCGCCGTCACCGCAGTCGTGGTCGCCCCGCACCGACAGGCCCTCATACTCGGCCGACGGCTGCAGGAGCGGCTGCTGGACGACCATCGTGCGTCACTCGGCGCCACCCTGGTGCCCGAGTCCGACGTCAGGAGCCTGACGGCCTTCCGGTCCTGGGGATGGCGCGAGGTCGGCGAGGTCCACAGGCCGCCCGGCACAGCGCTGCACCGGGCGCTGGTGCTACCCCTCGGGAGGGCGCCGGCAGCCGCATCCGGCCCGGGGCTCCCTGCCGGCACGCGGCGGCCGGAGCTGTGACGGGTGGCCGAGCGGCCAGGATCCGGGTACTGGTGGCCGAGGAGGGCCCCGGTGGGGATGCGTCCGCCCGCGTGCCTGCGCCCACGTCCACGGACGGCGGCTCGCCGAGGTGGCGGCCGACGTGGTGGCCCGTCGGCTGAGGTTCACGGCGGATCCGGGCGAGGACCGGAGTGCCCCGACGATGCCTGGCAACAGAAGGTGTGCACGATGAATGAGCAGCTCCTCGCCAAGGTGTTCGTCGAACTTGCGGACAATTTGGTCGCGGACTTCGACCTGGTCGACTTCCTCCGCATGCTGACCGACAGATGTGTCGGCATGCTCGATGTGAACGCGGCCGGCGTACTCCTCGCGGACCACAATGGTGAACTCCGAGTGATGGCCGCCTCCGACGAGCAAGTCCGCCTGCTCGAACTGTTCCAGCTCCAGAACGACGAAGGCCCGTGCCTGGAGTGCTTCCACACCGGCGTACCCGTCAGCGTCCCGGACCTGAGCACGGGAGCCGCCCGATGGCCACGCTTCGCCGCGCAGGCCCGACACAGCGGGTATTCGGCGGTCCAGGCCCTGCCGATGCGCCTCCGGGACGAGGTCGTCGGAGCGCTGAACCTGTTCCGTGCCCTCCCCGGACCCTTCGATCCGGCTGCCACACCCATCGCCCAGGCCCTGGCCGATGTCGCCACCATCAGCCTCCTGCAACAGCGCTCCTCCCGGGAGAGCACGGTGCTCAACGAGCAGTTGCGGACCGCGCTGAAAAGCCGTGTGCTGATCGAGCAGGCCAAGGGCAAGCTCGCCGAACGCCAGGGCATCGACATGGACGAGGCCTTCAGCGCGCTGCGCGGCTACGCCCGCGCGCACAACCGGCGTCTGTCCGACCTGGCCGGCGCCTTCGTTGACGGAAGCGAACCCCTCGCCGACCTGGTCAACTGACCGTCAACGCGGTCAGTTGCGGTCACGGTCGCGGCGGTCCTCACGGTCCGGCGGCCATGGTGCCGTCGGACGCAGCGGCGGTCCCAGCGGTGCTGCTGGTCACGGTGATCCCGGTGATCGGCGCGGTCCCGGTGGTCGTCGTAGCCCCATCCTCGAATCGGCCTGAGCCGCATGCGGCCCTCGACGCCCTCTGCCCGGACACCAGGCGTGCAATGCGCTTGCCGCTTGCCGCTTGCCGCTTGCCGCTTGCCGCTTGCCGCCTGTCGTCGCGGAGCTCGGCGCCGACCTGCTCCAGAAGCCATGTCTCGGCCGTTCCTGGTCGGCAAAATGGCTTGAGCTCGGGCGGCGGCACCGACAGGATCGGGGAACACCGATGAGTTCTTCCCGGCGCCACGGTCTGTCAGTGTGACCTGCCCCCGTGCGGAGGACGCTCACATGACGGAAGGCACCATGCCCGCGCCACACGCAACGCCCACCCCCTCGCCCGCCCGCGTCACCGCCGTGCTGCGGATTCTCGTGCTGTCCACGTTCGTCGTCCTCCTCAACGAGACGATCATGGTCAACGCGATCCCGCGGCTCATGCGCGATTTCGAGGTCACCGCGGCAGCCGCAGGATGGCTGTCCACGGCCTTCATGCTCACCATGGCCGTCGTCATCCCGGTGACGGGGTGGTTCCTCCAGCGCGTGACGACTCGGACCGCCTTCGGCCTCGCCATGGCACTGTTCCTCGCCGGCACGGCTCTGGCCGCAGCCGCGCCCGCCTTCCCCGTACTGCTGGCGGCCCGCGTCATCCAGGCCAGCGGCACCGCCGTCATGATGCCGCTGCTCATGACGACGCTGATGACCCTCGTGCCCCCGCACGACCGCGGCCGTGTCATGGGCAACATCACCCTCGTCATCTCCGTCGCCCCCGCCCTCGGCCCCGCCGTTTCCGGTGTGCTGCTGCAGCTGGGGTCATGGCGCCTGCTGTTCCTGGCCGTGCTTCCCATCGCCGGAGCCATGGCCGTGTTCGGTCGGCGCGAACTGGTCAACATCGGCGAGCCGCAGGCCGGTCCGATCGACTGGTTGTCCGTCCCCCTGGCGGCAGCGGGCTTCGGCGCCCTGGTCTACGGCCTGAGCGGGCTCGGTGCCGGGAACGCGGCCCAGGCCCCCGTGCCCCCGGCGGCCACGGCCTTGGCCGGCGCCGTGCTGGTAGGCCTGTTCGTATGGCGACAGCTGGCATTGCAGCGCTCGTCCGCACCGCTGCTGGACCTGCGTGCCCTGACGTTTCGTCATTTCTCCGTGGCGCTCGGCCTGATGTGCCTGTCCTTCATGGCCCTCATGGGTGCGTTCATCCTGCTGCCGATCTATCTGCAGGAGGTGTGCGGCCTGACCTCGCTGCAGACCGGGCTGCTCCTCATCCCCGGCGGCGTGACCATGGGCCTGCTCGGACCACAGGTCGGCAAGCTCTACGACCGAGTCGGCGCACCACGCCTGGTCGTACCCGGAGCCGCACTCACAGCGCTGGCCCTCGCGCTGTTCGCCCTCACGGGCGAACAGACCTCGCCGTGGCTGGTGCTCGCCCTTCACGTGGCCCTGAGTGCGGGCATGGCGTTCGTCTTCACCCCCGTCTTCACCTCCGGCCTGTCCGTACTGCCGCCGCACCTCTACCCCCACGGCTCCGCCATCCTGGGCTCGCTCCAACAGGTCGCGGCCGCCGCCGGCACCGCCCTGGTCATCAGTGTCATGTCGGGACAGGCCGCCACGGCAGCAGCCGAGGGCGCCGACACCACCAGCGCCCTCGCCACCGGCATCCGTTGGGGATTCGGCATCGGCGCCGTGATCGGCGTACTGGCCGTGCTGGCCGCGTTGCTGGTCCGCACCCCGCCCGCTCCGCAACAGCCTTCTGCGTCGGAGGCTCAGGACGAAGATGGCACCGCGAAGAACGAAACCGCACACACACCCACCTGACGCCCTGGAGGGCCGGCCCGGTGTACGCCGCCACGAGGGGGGCACGGTTCGACCGCGGCCGATGGCCCCTCCGGTCGTACACGGCCGACCCGCAGCGCCGGATCCACCGGCGGCGGGCATGCGTGGACGACTCCGGCCGGGGTCGCGGCGGATGTCAATCGAGCGGTACGGCCGCGAGGCGGTCGACGGTCTGGGGGTAGAGCCGGTTGCCGCGCTGGACGATCATCGT
Source organism: Streptomyces sp. NPDC006544 (assembly GCF_040611715.1). Lineage (NCBI taxonomy): Bacteria > Bacillati > Actinomycetota > Actinomycetes > Kitasatosporales > Streptomycetaceae > Streptomyces > Streptomyces sp. NPDC006544. The sequence goes on from NZ_JBEXOV010000010.1 coordinate 94,510, forward strand.
CGGGCCGTCGGGCATGTTGACGGCGCCCGCGGCGAGCGTCCACGCGACGCGGCGGGCGGCGACGTCCACCGCGACGACCGCCTGACCGGCGCCGCCGACCGCCGCGTAGAGCTCCCCGCGGAAGGGGGCGGGAGCCGCCAGCATGGAGACGTACGCACCCGGGTCATGGGTCCACACCTTCTTCCCGGTCGACTCGTCGAAGGCCTGGAGCGTCCCGTCCGCGACGTACACCGTGCCCTTCACGCAGACGGGCGCGCTCAGCAGCTTCGTACCCTCCGGCTCCAGTTTCCAGGCCACGGCGCCCGTCACCAGGTCCACCGCGGTGATCCGCTCCTCGAAGTCGAAGACGTGGCGGTCCGACGCGACCGGGGGGTTGATGCCTCCCGACTGGTCGGGTGACGCCGCCTCCTGGTCGGTGCGGACCCGGCAGGCCCACAGCAGGCGGCCGTCGCGCACGTCGACGGCGAAGACGCGTGCGGGGTCCGAGCAGATCAGGCGGCCGCCGGAGAGGATCGCCGACATCATGAGCGAGCCGTTCGAGTCCAGGACGGCGCCCTCGACGCGCGTGCGCCAGCGCAGTTTCCGGGCGCCCAGATCGTAGGAGAGCAGCCAGGCCTCCTCCTGCTGTCGCTGGTCATCGGAGCGGAAGTACGCCTTGAGGTAGAGGCATTGGGCGTCCGCGGCGAGTAGCTGGGTGGTGTGGGCGAGGCCGCCCAGCACGGCCGGGTCGGCCGCGTCGGCGGGAAGGCGGCCGGTGCGCGGGTCCAGGTATCCCGCGCTCGCGTTGCCGTCGTCGTCGAAGACGAGGCCCACGAGGCGCTCTCCCGCCACGACGACATCGACCGTGGCGGTCTTGGTCTCCCACAGGATCCGGCCGTCGGCCGTCGAGATGCCGCGCAGGACGTCGCTCGTGTGGATCAGGACGTCGTCGGACGCGACGGCCGGGGCGGCGGAGAAGGGGGACGGGACCGACCACAGCGCGGCCGGCGGGGTGCCGGGCGGGCGGGAGGTGCGGCCGGGGCCGGGCGACGCCGTACGGTTCCCCGAGCCGGAGCCGGACCCCGGACCAGGTCCTGAGCCCGGGAGGTTCCCGGTGGCCCAGAGCGCCGAGGCGCCGCCCGCGACGGTGAGCGCGGCGGCCGCGGCGCCCGCGATCAGCGTGCGCCGGGAGAGAGTGCCGCGCGGGGCGGGGGCGCGCAGCGGGGCGGGGGCGACCGTGGCGACGTCCCTGATCCGGCGGGACAGGTCGGCGAGGAGCGCCTGCGGCAGCAGCTCGGCGAACTCCCCCGGGTCGAACGGACCCCACTCGTCCCGCAGTCGGCCGGGGGCGGGCCGGTCGCCGGGCTCCGGTGACAGGCAGGCGGTGAGCGTCCCGATCAGCCCGTCCGGGAGGCCCGTCAGGTCGGGGTCGGCGCCGTCCCGCAGCAGTTCGAGGGTGCTCTGGCGGCCGCGGGCGTCGTAGGGGCCGTGGCCGGTGGAGGCGAACACCAGGACCGCCGCGAGGGCGAACACGTCGCCTTCCGGGCCGGGCGGTCCCCCGCGCGCCTGCTCCGGTGACATGTACGCCGGTGTGCCCGCGAGTCCCCCGGCCTCCGTGAGGCGGGGGCTGCCAGGGGCCTGGGCGAGTCCGAAGTCGATGAGCCGGGGGCCCTGCGCGGTGACCAGTACGTTCGACGGCTTGACGTCCCGGTGGACGAACCCGGCACGGTGCAGGACGGCGAGGGCGCCGGCGAGCGCGGAGCCGAGTGCGCGGACGGCCGGTTCGGGCAGCGGCCCCCCGGCCGCCACCGCCTCGGTCAGCGAGGGCCCGATGAGGTACGCCGTGGCCAGCCAGGGCCGCGCCGTGTCGGGGTCGGCGCCGAGGAAAGCCGCGGTGTGCTCCGCTCCCAGCGCCCGCGCGGCCTCGGCCTCCAGGGTCAGCCGCTGACGGTAGCCGGGCTGGTCGCGCAGGTCGGACCGGACGGTCTTGACCGCGGCGAGCCGGCCACCGGCGGTGCGGGCCAGGAAGACGGTCCCCATGCCGCCGCCGCCCAGCCGGCCGAGGAGGGTGTACTCCCCGAGCCGTTCGGGATCGTCGGGCAGCAGGGGCAGGAGCGTGGACATGACCGGTGGACTCCTTCGGGGCGGCGGTCGAGCCCGTGCGTGCTTGCGTGCGCAGCCGGCGGGCGGGCGGGGGAGGGCGGGCGGGGGAGAGGGCGCGGGGTCAGTCCGCCGGGAGGGCGACGACGGCGGACGGCCGGGCGACGAGCAGGATGCCGGGGACCGCGGCGAGTTGGAACGGTTCCCGGGCCTCCACCCCCGCGAGCCCGGTCTGCCACAGCCGTTTGCCCGAGGGGAGGCCGGTCGCGGTGACCTGGTGCAGGGTCGCGAGGTAGAGGGTGCGTCCGGAGGTGCTCGCGGTCATGCTCCCGAGCATGTTCCACTCCAGGTTCTCGGTGAGCGTCTGCTCCCACAGCGTCCGGCCGTTGTCCGGGTCGACGGCCACGATGGGGCCCGTGCCGTCGTCGGCCAGGTACAGGGTGCCGCCGCTGAAGAAGGGCGGGGCGTTGGTCCCGGCGACCAGGGCCTGCGACTCCCACAGCCGGGTCCCGGTCTTCAGGTCGTAGGCGTGGGCGCGACCGCGGGAGAGCAGGAACAGCCGTCCGCCGCCCGCCGGGTCCACCACGGAGGCCGGGCCGCCGTGCGCGTCGGGGTAGGAGCGGTTCCAGAGCATGCGTCCGCTGCTCCGCTCGAAGCCCGCGATCGACAGGGTCCGGACGGCCGTGACGTCCCGGAACATCTGCTGGGGTGCCTGCACCTCCACGACGACCGTCTCGGGGCCGACGGTGGTGGCGAGTTGAGTCTTGCCGAATCCGCTCGGCAGCGGGGTGCGCCACAGCTCCTTGCGGTGGTCCAGGTCGAACGCCGCCAGTAGGTATCCGCCGGTCGGACTCCCGTCCCCCGTGAGCAGCCACGCGGTGGCGCCGTCGGCGGCGAGCACCCTGGCGAGCTGCTCGTTGCGCTGGAGCCACTGGGTACGGCCGTCGCGCATCGAGCAGAGCGACAACCCCTCGCGCGTGGCCGTCAGGAAGCGGTCGCCGGGCACTTGGACGGGTGGGGTGCTGCCGCCGTCGGGCAGCTGCCACACTTCCTTGCCGGTGCGCAGGTCGTGCCCGTAGAGCACGTCGCCGCGCGTCATCAGGCAACGGTCGGCGCTGCTCACCGGGAGGAGCCGGGTGCGGGCCGTCGGGTCGTCCAGGCGCCACAGGGCGGCCGGCGGCATGCCGGGCACGCGGGCGCTCGTACCGGAACCGCCGCCCGCCGCGGACGGCCCGGCGCGGCCGTCCGCGCGGGTCAGCGCGGACCGGGCGAGGGTCCCGCAGACCCCCAGGGCCGCGCCCGCCGTGCCGGCCAGCAGGCCGGACAGCACCCGGCGGCGGGTGGGCGGGGCGGTCGCGTCGGGGGTGGTCGTCGGGGCCGGAACCGGGCCGGGGGCCGGGGGCGCCGCCGCCTGGGTGGCGGGGTGCGGGGGCTCGTGCGCATCGGCGTCCGCCGGGGGCAGGTCGTCGGCATGCCCGTCCCCGTCCCCGTTCGCGTCCGCGACGGCATCAGCATCAGCATCGACGATCTCCCGGTCGGCGATGGCCTGCGTGCGTGCGGCCAGTGCGGCGACGACCCGGCCGGGCAGCGGGTCCGGCGTCCGCTCCGCGCCCTGCCCTCCGGGGGCCAGCGTCCGGCACAGCTCCGCGGCGGTGGGGCGGTCCGACGGGGAGGCGGCCAGCGCCGCGGCCACCACCTCGCCCAGCGCTGCCGGGAGTTCGGGCAGTTCGGGCCGGGCGTGGAGGGCGCGGTAGGCCAGCACGGGCGGCGGGCCGTCCCCGAAGGGGAGCCGCCCCGTGGCCGTGTGGAGCAGCAGCACCGCCAGGGAGTACACGTCGGCCTCGGTTGAGGAGGGCCGACCCGCGGCCACTTCCGGGGCCATGAAGGCGGCGGGCACGGTCGACACTCGGCTGTGCGGTTCGGGCCGCCCGGGCCCTGCGTCGGGTCCCGACCCCTGCCCCTGCCCCTGCCCCCGGCCCGGCTCGCGAGGCGGCACGGAGGGCATGCGGGAGGCGTGCAGGGCCATCAGCAGCGGGCGGGCCGTGGTGAGCCAGACCCCGTCGGGTGCCACCGCGCCGTAGCTGATGCCCCGGGCGTGCAGGGCGGCCAGGGTGTCGGCGATCTCCGCGGCGAGCCGCACCGACTGTTCCAGGGGCAGGATCCCGGACTCCGTCCCGGGCCGCCGCCCCACGTCGGAGAGGGACACCGCAGGGGTGTGTACGAGGGCCACCCACGCGGGCTCGGCCCCAATGTTCAGGTCCAGTACGGCCGGCACTCCCGGCACGTGCCCGCGGCTCAGCGTCTCGGCCGCCCGGTACGCGGCCGGGGGCAGCAGGCACACCACGGCGTGCCCGTGGTTCCGGTCGCGGCCGACGTACATGCCGCTCCGCGGCGGCACCGGCCGGGGGCCGGGCCAACGGGCCAGCAGCCGGTACGGCCCGGCCGACCGCGGGTCCTCGGGGCGCAAGCCCTCCTCAAGACGTCCGCCCCCCATGCGTTCCCCCCTCACCTCGTGGCCCCGCCCGGGGCCGGTCACATGCCTGGCAGGGCGCGGACCGCGCTGCCGCGCTGCCAGATGACGCTGCCCGCCGCGACCACTCCCCGCCAGGGAACGTCGGCCCGGCCTTCCCCGACCGGGGCCGGTGCGAAGACGTACTGTTCGGCCGCCCGCCCGCCGTGGACCACGAGAACGCCGAGCTCGGGCCTCCGCAGCGGCGCGAAGATTCCGGATCCCGCCACCAACGGACCCTGGTCCTGGGCCAGTTCCTCGGCGGCCAGCACGGTCCAGGCGGGGGCTCCCGTCCTCGCGTCGATGCTCCGGAGCTGGCGGCCGTCGGCGACGTACACGGTGTCGCCGGCCGGCGTGGGTACGCCGAAGCCCGCGCTGTCGTCCGCGGGCAGGGTCCACACCTGTTCGCCGGTCCCCCGGTCCAGGCAGGTCAGGGTCCGGTCCCCGGCCCCGCCCAGCAGCACTCCGCGCGGGGACAGGGCCGTCCGCGAGCCGTCGGTGCCGGCGGGCCGCCGCCACATCGGGCTGCCGTCGGCGGCGGACAGGGCCGCCCACCCGTCGACGGCGGAGGCCAGGAGCAGCCGCCCGTACCCTGCGGCCGCCGAGAGCACCGTGCCCGACACGGGGACGGGCACACGCCAGCGCACCGAGCCGTCCGCCCGCTCGAGCGCGGCCAGGCGGCCGTCGGCGTCGAGGACGTACACCTGGTCCTCGTCGGCGGCGAGCAGCCCGGTCACCCCGTCGCGCACGCGGTGGCGGACCGTACCGCTGCCGGGGTCCAGGAACAGCAGGGAGCCGTCCGGGTCCAGGGCGACGGGCCGGCGGCCGCCGACGAGGTCGCGCACCACCGGTCCGCGCCAGCGCCGTTCGCCCGAGACCGGATCGTGGAGGAGGAGCTCGCCGCCGCCGTCCGCGAAGCACACCCGGCCGTCGACGCCGACCGGCCCGAAGGCCGGCCGCGCCGCGGCTCCGTCGTACGACCACAGGGTCCCCGGCACCGTGCCGGGCGGCCCGCTCCAGCGGGGCGCGGGGGTGCGGCCGGGGTCCTCGTCCTCCTGGAGGGTGCGCAGGGCGGTGGCACCGGTCGCCGCGAGGAGCACGGCCGCTCCGGCCCCGGTAAGCACCCTGCGACGGGTGGGCAGCCGCGGGCCGGCGCCCAGGGCGGCTGCGGCCCGTGCGATCTCGGCGGCGTCGGCGAGCACGGCGGGTGGCAGCCAGCGGGTGGCGGCGCGCAGGGCGGCGCCCTGCGGGTCGAGTTCCGCTGCCACCTCCGCGGCGGCGGGCCGGTCTTCCGGCTGCTTCTCGAGGCAGCCGCGGATCACGGGCGTCAGCTCGGCCGGTACGTCGGTGAGGTCGGGGGCCTCGTAGGCGATGCGGAAGTCCGAGCGGACCGGGTCTCCGTCGTAGAAGGCGTGCCGGCCGGTCAGCGCGAAGACGAGCAGCGCACCGAGGCAGAAGACGTCGCTCGGCGGTCCGAGGGGACCCTTCACCACCTGTTCGGGCGACATGTAGCCGGGCGTTCCGGGGCGCTGCCCGGTCGCGGTCAAGGTGGCGTCGCCGGTCACCCGGGCGATGCCGAAGTCGACGACGCGGGGGCGGTCGGCGCCGAGGATGACGTTCGACGGCTTCAGATCGCGGTGTACGACCCCGGCCGCGCCCAGGGCCGTCAGGGCCCGGCCGAGCGCCCCGGCGAGGACCCGCACGGCGGGCGCGGGCAGGGGCCCCTGCCGCAGTACGGCGGCGGCGAGCGTCGCGCCCGGGACGAACTCGGCAGCGATCCACGGCACTTGGCCCGCGGTCGAGGAGCCGAGCACGTTGGCGACGAAGGGGCTGCGGACCGCTTCCGCGGCGGCGGCCTCGCGGGTGAACCGCTCGCGCAGGTCCGCGTCGCGGAAGAGTTCGGGCCGGATGGTCTTGAGCGCGACCGGACGCCCCCGGCGGCGGGCGAGGTACACCGTCCCCATGCCTCCGGCCCCGAGCACCCCGAGGATCCGGTGACCTCCGAGCTGCGCGGGCGTACCGCCCGGCAACGGGGCGATCACTGGTGTCATGCCGTTGATCGTATGCGTGTGGCCGTCAAGCATCCTTGGAATCAACAAAGTTGACGTATCCCCGGCTGGGCGGAGCGACCTCGGCTGCGCCGGGCGCGCGGCGCCGGGGAACCCTTGCGACGGACCCGGCTGCGGTGCGCGGAGTCGATCGGCGCCCTCGTGGCGTTCGCGCTCGGACGGGGCTCGGTTGCCCCGCAAGGGGGCGCCGCCCTCCGGAGTCGGGATGACTTTCTCCCCCGTCGAACCCGATCGGTGTCCCGGCTGCCGCCGCAGTCGTCGCCGCACCCGTACGACACCGATGGCGCAGGCCGGCGGGCATGGACGCCGCCCGCCTCGTAGGTTGGCGGGAACACCCGCGACCAGCGGAAGGACCGGCACGAGCGACGTGGTGACTCGGATCGATTACCAGCTGTTGTTCGCGGCGACGCCCAGCCCGTATCTCGTGCTCGATGCCGACTTGGTGATCGTCGACGTCAACGATGCCTACCTGGGGGCGACCGCGCGGAGCCGCCAGGAGCTGGTCGGGCGGTACCTGTTCGACGCCTTCCCGGACAATCCGGGGGACCCGCAAGCGGACGGGGTGCGGAACCTGGGGGCCTCGCTGCACCGGGTCCTGCGGTCCAAGGCTCCGGACACGATGGCGGTGCAGAAGTACGACATCCCCGTCGTGTCCCGGCCGGGGAGCTTCGAGGAACGCTGGTGGTCCCCGATCAACACCCCTGTGCTCGGGCCCGACGGGGAGGTGGCGTTGATCATCCACAGGGTGGAGGACGTGACCGAGTTCGTCCACTCCCGCCCCGGCCCCCCACGGAGCGGCGCGCTGGGGAAGCGGGAGGCGATGGAAGCCGAGCTGTACGCCCGGTCCCTGGAGCTGCAACGGCTGAACGAAGAACTCCGCCAGGCGCATGCCCGGGAACGCCAGGTCGCCCTGACGCTCCAGGAGGCGATGCTGCACTCGCCCGACCTGGACGCGCACAGGAACGTCGCGGTGCGCTATCTGCCCGCGGTCGGGTCGCTGAACGTGTGCGGCGACTGGTACGACGTGGTCGACCTGCCCGGTGACTGCTTCGGTGTCGCGGTCGGCGACGTCGTCGGCCACGGCCTGGAGGCCGCGACCGTCATGGGCATGCTCCGCAGCGCACTGTCGGCTGCCGTCCGGGCCCTCCACGAGCCCGCCAGGTCGCTCGAGGTCCTCGGTCTGTACGCCCGGTCGGTCGAAGGAGCGCTGGCCACCACCGCCGTCGAGGCCGTGATCGACACCCGCCACCGTCGGATCACCTACAGCAGCGCCGGCCACCCCCCGCCCCTCCTGGTGCATCTCGACGGCACGTGCGGCATCTTGGACCAGGCGACCGACCCGCCCCTCGGTGCCCGACCCGAACACGTCACCCGGCCCCAAGCCGCCCTGTCCTACACCCCCGGCGACACCCTCGTGCTGTACACCGACGGGCTGATCGAGCGCCGCGGCGAGGACATCGACGCGGGCCTGCACCGGTTGACCGAAGCCCTGGCCCGCGGCGTCCGTCTCGACCCCGACCACCTCGCCGACGCCCTGCTGGCCCGTCTCGAGGTGGCGCGGGGTGCTCACGACGACATCGCCCTGGTCGTCGTGCGCCTGTGACCGCGCCCGGCGCGGCCCCCTGCCCCTGAACCGCGCCGGTGTCACCCGTCGACCGCGGGGACCGCGGCCGCCGCGGGGGGCTCCTGCGCCGCGGGGGCCAGGGGGAACTCCGTCCAGACGGTCTTGCCGTCCCGGGTGTAGCGGGTGCCCCACCGCTCGGTGAGCTGGGCCACCAGGAAGAGACCGCGCCCGCCCTCGTCGGTCGTGCGCGCCCGCCGCAGGTGCGGAGCGGTGCTGCTGCTGTCGGAGACCTCGCAGATCAGACTGCGGTCGCGGATGAGCCGCAGGGTCAGCGGCTTGCCGCCGCCGTACCGGTAGGCGTTGGTGACCAGTTCGCTGACGACGATTTCGGCGGTGAAGGACAGCTCGTCCAGGCCCCACCCCGTCAGTGTGGCCTCCGTCAGCTGCCGTGCCCGGGCGGCGGCGGTCGGTTCCGCGGGCAGTTCCCAGGAGGCGACCTGCTCCGCGGCCAGCACGCGGGTGCGGGCGACGAGCAGGGCCACGTCATCGCGCGGGTGTTCGGGCAGCAGGGCGTCCTGCACTGCCGTACAGGTCTCCTCCAGCGAGCGGCTGGGCCGGGCCAGGGCTTCTCGCAAGCGCTCGAGACCCTCGTCGAGGTCGTGGCCGCGGGCCTCGACGAGGCCGTTCGTGAACAGCGCCAGCAGGCTTCCCTCGGCGAGTTCCCATTCGGCAGCCTCGAACGGGAGTCCGCCCAGACCCAGCGGGGGCCCCTCGGGAAGGTCGGGCAGGCTCACCGTGCCGTCGGGGGTCAGGACGGCGGGGGGCAGGTGGCCCGCGCGGGCCATGGTGCAGCGCCGGGAGACGGGATCGTAGACCGCGTAGAGGCACGTCGCGCCGACGATCTGGCGGCCCTGCGAGAGTGCGTGAGCGGGCTCCTGCTCGTCGGCCAGGCGGTTGACCAGGTCGTCGAGGTGGGAGAGGACCTCGTCCGGCGCGTAGTCGAGGCCGGCCAGCGTGTGCACGGCCGTGCGCAGGCGGCCCATGGTGGCCGCAGCGTGCAGACCGTGGCCGACGACGTCGCCGACGACGAGGGCGACGCGGGCTCCGGAGAGGGGGATGACGTCGAACCAGTCGCCGCCGACGCCGGTGGCGGGATCTGCCGGCAGATAGCGGTACGCGACCTCGACCGCGCTGTGGTCGGGCAGCTCCCGCGGCAACAGGCTGCGCTGCAATGTCAGGGCGGCCAGATGCTGCTGGGTGTAGCGGCGGGCGTTGTCGATGCAGAGGGCGGCGCGCGCGGCGAACTCCTCCGCGAGCGTGAGGTCGTCCTCCTCGAACGGTTCGGGCCGCCCGGACCGCCACAGGCTGAGCAGGCCGAGGAGCAGGCCGCGGGCCTTCAGCGGTACGACGATCAGTGAGTGAGCGCCCAGGCCGAAGGCGCGCCGGGTCCGCTCCGCATCCTGGAAGTACCAGCCGGGGCTGGTGTGGAGCTCCGGTTCGAGGATGGGCTGCTGTTCCGCGAGGCATCGGGCCTGCGGGGTACGGGGATCGAAGTGGAAGACCTCCCCGGCGGCGTGCATCACCTCCAGCGCCTCCGCCGCGACCGAGTGGACGGCCATCCGGCGGACCAGCCCGCTCGCCTCCCCCGTGGGCTCCTCCCCGCCGGCCACCGGCTCCAGCAGATCCACCGAGACGGCGTCGGCGAGATCGGGGACGGCGACATCGGCCAGCTCCCGGGTGGTCCGGCTCAGGTCCAGCGTGGTCCCGATGCGGGCGCTGGCCTGGTTGAGCAGGGCGAGCCGTCGCCGGGCCCGGTGGCGGTCGGTGACGTCCTCCACCAACTGGGTGACTCCGAGGATCCCGGCGGAGGGATCCTCCATCCGGAACGCCGACACCGACACCACCCGCTCGTGGCCCGGGTCGTTCCTCAGGCGACAGGCCTGCTCGGTGAAGATCAGGGGCTCGCCGGTCCGCAGTACCCGGCGCAGCCGGGTCTCGATGGTCTCCACGTCCGGACCGATGAGGAAGTCGCCGATGCCCCGGCCCCGGACCTCCGCCGCGGGCAGGTGCGTGAACCGGGCCAGCGCCCGGTTGATGCGCAGGATGCTCAGGTCGGGGGCGTGGACGGACAGGCCGATCGGTGAGCGCCGGAACAGGCCGTCCAGGACGGACCGGTCCGTCTCCCACTGGAGCACCTCCTCCGCCGGGGCGACCACGAGGAACCACTCGCGGGCCGAACCGGCGCGGATGACGGCGCGGGCGCGGAAGCCCAGCTCCACCCGCCGCCCGCTGCGGTGCAGCACGGGCAGGACACCGGACCAGCTCCGGTCGCGCCGGCACTCGGCCACGGCGTCCAGGACCGCGTCACGATCACGGACGTCGAACAAGAAGTCGATCGCCGCCCGGCCCAGCACCTCCTCGGCCGGGTAGCCCAGGTGCTCCTGTGCGCGCTCGCTCCAGCCGACCACCCCGCCGTGGTCGTCCAGTACCGCCGAGGCCGAGTTGTGCAGCGCGAACGGATCCTCTGGCCGCTCGCCCCGGCCCGGAGCTGGTGCGCCCATCGCTACCACCCTTCGACCTGCCGGACGGAACGCTGAACAGGTAGTCCCGCTGCGACTACCCGGGGTGATCGGAGGCCCAGGAGGGCCGAGCGGTCGGCTCAGGTTCAGTATCGCCGCACCACCGCACGTCGGCAGAGGGTCGTCCACGCCACCGGGGCGTCGGCGGCCTCGCCCGCGTGCCGTCCCGGACCGGACAGGAGGCCGGTCGCCCGGGCACACGCGGAGATCACGGACGGGTCCTCGAGCGGTCGGGGCTCCGGCGTCAGGCAGGGCGGGTTCCCACGGCCGGTTCGCACGGCCGGTTCGCACGGCGGGCTCGCACGACCGGTTCGGAAGAAGTCCCGACGGCGATGTCGAGAACCCGTGGCCCGCTCCGTCCCCGTTGTGAGAGCGACCGGAACGGGTCGCACGAGTACCGAGGAGAAGCGTCATGGCCAAGTACCTGCTGCTCAAGCACTACCGCGGCGCCCCGGCCCCCGTCAACGACGTCTGCATGGACCGGTGGACCCCGCAGGAGATCTCGGACCACGTGCAGTTCATGCACGACTTCGCGGCGCGGCTCGAGGGGACCGGGGAGTTCGTCGACGCCCAGGGGCTCGCTCCCGAGGGGACCTGGGTCCGCTACGACGGCGAGGGGCGGCCGCCGGTCACCGACGGCCCGTTCGCCGAGACCAAGGACCTCGTCGCCGGGTGGATGGTGATCGACGTCGACAGCCACGAGCGCGCCCTCGAGCTGGCCGGAGAGCTGTCGGCCGCCCCCGGGGCGGGCGGGAAGCCGATCCACGAATGGCTCGAGGTGCGCCCGTTCATGGCCGCGCCGCCCACCATCACGGAATGACCCGGGCGGAGGGCGAAGCCCCGCTCCGCCCCGCGCCGAGCGTGCTCGCCCGCCCTGTCCGCAGCGGACCGGGCGGGGCCTCCCGCCCGGTACCGGCGGTGCCCGGCGTCAGTCCGACGACAGTCGGGTGTGGAGGCGGACGGTGGTGCCCGCCTGCGGGGTGGATCGGATCTCGACCAGCTCGCACAGCTGGTGCACCAGCCACAGCCCGCGGCCGCCGGCGCCCTGGTGGGTGGGACGGATGCGGCCGGCGAGCGGATTCTCGATGTGCCCGGCGTCGCGGAACTCGCAGATGAAGGCGGAGTCCTGCGTCCAGGTGCGCAGGGTTCCGTGGCCTCCGCCGTGGCGGATGCTGTTGGTGGCGACCTCCGTGGCCGCGAGGAGGAGCCCGCTCAGCCGGGACCCGGTGAGGTTCGCCTCGGCGGCGCAGGTGGAGATCTTGTCGCGGACGGCCGCCAGGCCTCCGCGGGTGTAGGCCAGCTCGTCCAGGGGACCGCAGGGATCCGTGAGGTCCTCGAACGCGTAAGGGGTGTCCTGGTGGTAGTCCACGTTCGGTTCGGCGGACCCGCCGCGCCGGATCAGCGGATGGCAGCGGGTCAGTGCCTGGAGCGCGGCCGGGTCCTCGTCGGCCGTGTCGTAGGGGCACATCAGCCACCAAGCGGTGCTCTGCGCGAAGGCCAGGTTGAGGAGCCACTCGTGATAGCGCAGCTCGGCGGCTTCCGAGGGGGTCCGCGCCTGACGCCAGGCGGACTCGCCGATGCCGCGCAGCGGCCGTCCCTCGGCGGCGTGCCGGGCGATCTCGTCCTGCCATACGGCGAGGAGCCGGCCGGGGTTGCGCCCGGGAGTCGCCGCGTCCACGAACGTGACGGACTTGGAGTCCGGGAGCTCGGCGCGCAGCAGTGCCTCGCGGTCGCCGGGCACCGAGACGATGACCCCTTCCCGGGCGTCGAGTGCCTCCTGGATGAAGTCCAGGGCGCCACCCAGGAACGCGTCCTCGCCCAGGTAGGGGTAGAGCTCGTGCCGGAAACCTTCCTGCGGCCGTTCCGGCTGGACGAAGGTGGTCATCCGCGCACCTCCACCGGGATCTCGGATACGGCGTAGCCGGACAGCTCCCAGGTCAGTTTGACGATCTGGTTGGCGCCTTCGACGGTGACGGAGCGGTCGGGCAGGTGCAGTGCGGCGTCGACCAGGGCGCGCATCCCCGCGGCGTCCATCAGCTCGACGTCGTCGAAGCAGAGCCGGATCGAGGGGGTGTGGAGCGCCGCGGCCCGAAGGACGGACCCGAACGCGTGCGCCCCGTCCGAGTCGATCACGCCTGTCACCTTCCACCCCTCGCTTCCCGCGCGGAATATGTGAAATCCGGGCAGCTCCGGTCTGATGCCCAGCGTCTGCGGGTGTACGCACATGACCTGCTCCAGCTCCAGGGCGTCCCACGAACCGGGGAGGTAGGCACACACCACGGTGGCACCCCCGAGGGCGGCGACCTCGTCCAGGCCCAGCTCGCTCTCCAACAGCGCCGACGTGCTCGGCGGGGCGCCGCCTCCCGATTCGCGGCACGCGAGGACGCGGACGGAACGGAACCCTTCGCGGCTGGCCCGCTTGAGCTCCTGATCCACCGCGGCGACTATGGATCCGGCGGTCTCGAGGGGGTCGATCACCACGGCGGAGGAGGGGAAGGAACGCAGCTCGCGGACCGTCGCCAGCGGCCCGGGGGAGCCGACCAGCACGATCCGGTCCCCGAAGAGCGCTCCGTCCGCGACGAACGGGGCCGAGTGGGTGGACAGACCTCGGTCCTCGTCGATCATCCAGCAGACGTGATCTCCCACCTCGACCTCATCCAGCGTAGTCAGCGCTCGCGCCGCTCTCACTCATGCCTCCTCACCGCTTGCTGCAAGGATACGCCGCCCGCTGATCTTCAGAGGAGCTTGTCGGTGTCCCCGTACCGCCCCCCGGACGCACCGGATCACCGGATCAACCGGAGCACCGGAGGCCGCCGGTCGACGACGTGGCCGGCATCGGGGTGCCTCCCCCCGGGAACGGCGGGTCCTACCAGGGGAGGCGCGCGCAGACGATCTTGCCGCCGTCCGGTCCGGGCCGGACGCGGACGTGGCTGGCGAGGCGGTCGAGCAGGAACCATCCCCATCCGCCCGTTCCGTCGGTCCGGGGGGTCCGGGGTTCGGGGGGCCGGGGGCTGTGGTCGGCGACGCATACGTCGATGGAGTCGCCCAGGAGTTCCAGGCGCAGGGCGCAGGGGCCGTTGGTGTGCCGGATCGCGTTGGCGACGAGCTCGGCCACGACCAGGAGCACGTTGTCGGTGCTCGCGCTCTGGGCGGGCGCGCGCACGCGGGTCGCGCGGGCGAGGAAGGCACGCGTGGCCTCACGTGCTGACGCGCAGGGCCGGCCGGTACGGGACAGCGGCTGGTCCAGGACGGCTGTACTCACCTGTTCCTCCTTCTGTCGGGCGGGCCTGTCTGTCGCTTGCCCCGTTATGGGCGAGGAAACCGGGGTGCGGCCATGGGATCGCCGTCCCCGGGTGGGCCGGAACGCTCGACGCGCTCGAGCCACTCCGTGAGGAGGGCGCGCAGGAGCGCCGGCTGCTCGTGGGGAAGGGCGTGCCCGGCGTCGTCGACCACGGCGAGCGAGGCGTGGGGGTACTGGTCGAGGAGGTCGGCAGCGGCGGCGTACCCGACCGTCGAGTCCAGTCGTCCCGCCACGATCACGGTCGGACCCGCGTAGGGCGGCGCGTGACCGGGCGTCAGAGCCCACCGTTCGCCGATCCGCTCGAGCGCCGCCTCGTCGACGAGCGCCGCGGCCGGGGCGACGTGGTGCTCGTACCGTTCGAGCATCTCCGGGGTCTGGACCACGAAGTAGCTCCGGAAGACGTCGTCGCCGATCCCGCCTCCGGCGACGACGCGGTGCTGCGGCACGTCGCGCAGCCCCGGCAGCAGCGGGCACACGAGCGCCAGACCGGCGACCTCCGCCGGGCGCCGCGCGGCCATCGCCCGCGCGTAGTGCGCGCCCGCCGAGTGACCGATGAGCAGGTGCCCGGTCCCGCCGGTGACCTCGTCCGCGAAGGCGAGCAGCGTGTCGAGGACCTCGTCCGCGCCGCGCAGCGTTTCGGGGGCGGCGGTCCGGCCCGTGCCCGGCAGGTCGGGATAGATCCGCCGCAGCCCCGGGACACCGGCGAGAACCGGCTCGAAGCAGGCCTCGGCCTCGCGGTGGTCGACCCCCGCGCCGTGCAGGACCAGCACGGGGCGGCCCGTCCCGTGCTCCACGAAGTGGATCACCACCTGCCCCGCACGGATCTCCATCCGCGCATGCTAGTCGCGCGGGCGGCACGGAGACGCGATCCGGAGGAACGGGCAGGTCCGCGCACGGGCACCGGGTCCGCGGCGAAGACCGGGGTATCCGGCTCCCGGACCTCGCAGCGGGGATACGGTGGGGTCACCAGCCAGAGAGAGCCCAGGAGCCCCGGATGAGCCAGGAGTCGGCCACCGTGCCAGCGCTCGACCGTCAGCCCCGCGATGCCCCCGTAGGCCGCCTCGCCCACGGGCGGCCCCGTGTCGCCTGAGCGCGCCGCGCGCCGCTCGCGCGTCGTCATGGTGGAACCCGCGCTCACGCAGCTGGCCGAACTCACGGCGGACGAGACGCACCGCCTGGACCGCGCGATCGTCGCCGTCAGCGTCAACCCCGAGCTCGGCACCGAGGTGCCCGGCACCCTGCTGCGCGACTACGCGGACGAGATCGACGGGGTCCGGGTGATCTACTACGTCACCGCCTTACGGACCGTCACGATC
The DNA here is from genome assembly GCF_040611715.1 of Streptomyces sp. NPDC006544. Lineage (NCBI taxonomy): Bacteria > Bacillati > Actinomycetota > Actinomycetes > Kitasatosporales > Streptomycetaceae > Streptomyces > Streptomyces sp. NPDC006544. The sequence goes on from NZ_JBEXOV010000010.1 coordinate 109,927, forward strand.
GTGGCGTACGTCGAATCCTGAACCCGGGGCCCGGGGCCCGGGGTCGAGGTCCTCGCCGGCGCGTGCTCAGGGCGGGCCGTGGCGCTCGTCCAGCGCCGCCAGGCCGTCCCTCCAGCGGGCCCGGCGCTCCGCGTCGGTCTGTTCCCACCAGGGGGTGCCGCGTTCGCCGAGGGCGACCTTCGCCGTGTGCACGCGTTGCCTGGCTTCGCGCTCCGCCCCGTCGTCGTGCGCCCGCAGCGCGGCGCCGACGGCACGCCGGGCCGCCATCAGGTGCTTGCGCAGGCGCGCGTCCGCATCGGCGGGCAGGTCCGGGTCGGTGGCGCGCCAGCGCCTGCCGTCGACGAGGACGTGATGTCCGTCCGGGGTGTGCTCCGGCGGGGGCCTTCGCGTCATCGGGACGGCATGGGATCGGCTCCTGACGCCTGGGCGGGGTCGCACCCATCGTGGACGTGGAAGCCGCCGGTCGCATGCCGGGCGCGTCCTTCGGGGCGGTTCAGGCGTGACCGAGGACGCGTTGGCCCGAGCGGAGCTCGTCGAGGAGGCGTGCGGCGTCGGTGAGCAGGGTGCCCTGGAGCGTCGGGGCCGCGGACGGGCCTTCCGGGCGGGTCAGGGAGCCCTTCTCGACCTCGTCGAGCCGGGACGCCGCATCCTCGATCAGGTGGGCGAGGCGGTCGTCGTCGGTGTGCACCGCCTGCCCTATTTCCTCCATCGCGGCGGCCGAGGTCCTCAGCACGGAGGCGAAACCCCGGCGGAAGGACGGCGGCAGGTCCTCGATCTCCCGGCTCTCGACGGCGTGGTCCAGGGTGCGCGTGATGGAACGCAGGTGGTCCAGTGAGCGCTGGGCCACGGTGACCGACTCGCGGGTCCGGGGGAGGGCCCGGGCGGCTCCTTCGAAGCTGCGGCGGGGATTGAGGACGCCGTTCTCCTCCTCCGCCTCGATGTTCCGGTGGAGGGTGTCGCACGCGCGGGAGAGGCGGCGCCAGTCGTGGCGCCACTGCCGTACCCGGTCGCCGTCAGGGTCCGCCGCCTCGAAGGCGTCGGCCAGCGCGCGGATCCGTTCACCCACTTCCGCGTAGAGGCCGGCGGCCGCCGTCTGCCGGTGCCGGGCGTGGCGCGCGGGAGCCAGGACGAGGTGGGCGGCGAGGCCGCAGACGGCGCCGATCGCCACCGAAGCGGCCAGGTGGCCGATGTAGTCGATCCTCCCCTGACCGGAGGAGAAGGCGAAGAAGCCCACGATGGCGACCTGGGTGCCCTGCCGGCCCAGCCGCCGGACGCGGCCGATCCAGAGCGCTGCCAGGGTGAGGAGACCGAAGGTCCAGCTGTGGATGCCCGCGCCGGCCGCCAGGGCGGCGGCCAGCGTGGCGCCGACCGCCATGGCCAGCGCGTACTGGGCGCAGTCACGCAGGGAGCGGTACACGGTCGCCTGCAGGGCCACCATCGCCGTGTACGGCGCGAACGTCGCGACCGCCGGGGGCAGGACGTAGCGGGCCAGGGTCCACGCCACCATCGCCGCCACGACGGTCTTCGCCCCCAGGAGCAGGTCGTCCCGCTCACTGCCCGGCGTCCGTACACCCCGCCACGCGTACGCGGCGGCCCGCGCGGCCGCCGACGCCGCTCTTCCCGGTGCACTGGGCCACGTCGGCACGATGCATCACCTCCCCGCTGCCGTGTGCCCTCCTGACGCGCGACGACGCGCCGGCCCGGGTTGCGGCATGGCCCGGTCGGCGCGGGGCAGGTGCAGCGCAACGGACGGTCGATCGACAGGTGGCGACATGCGAAGCGTTGGGGTGGAAGAGGAACTGCTGCTCGTGGACGCGCGGACGGGTGCTCCGCTCGCGGTCTCGGGGGCGGTCCTGGCGGCGGCGGAGCGGTTCGCCTGGCGGCGCCCCGGCATCGGCGGGCGGCCGGACCACGAGTTCGAGAAGGAACTGCAGAGGGAGCAGGTGGAGTTCGCCACCAAGCCGGTCACGGAGATGGGCGAGCTCCAGGAGGAGATCGTCCGCATCCGCGGCCAGGCCGCCCGCCACGCGGCGAGCGCCGGCGCCGTGGTGGCGGCGCTCGCGACATCGCCGCTCCCGGTGCAGCCCTCCCTGAACGCCGGGCCGCGCTACCGGTGGATGGGCGAGCAGTTCGGACTGACGGCGCAGGAGCAGCTGACGTGCGGCTGCCACGTCCACGTGTCGGTCGCCTCGGACGAGGAGGGCGTCGCGATCCTGGACCGCATCAGGCCGTGGCTGGCCGTTCTGACGGCGATGAGCGCGAACTCCCCCTTCTGGCAGGGCGAGGACAGCGGGTACGGAAGCTACCGGAGCCGGGTGTGGAACCGGTGGCCCTCGGCCGGCCCCGTCGACCTCTTCGGCTCGGCCGACCGCTACCACGAGCAGGTCAGCGCCATGATCGAGACCGGGGTGCTGCGCGACGAGGGCATGGTCTACTTCGATGCGCGCTTGTCGGCCACCTACCCCACGGTGGAGGTCCGGGTCGCCGACGTCTGCCTCGACGCCTCCACACCCGTCCTGATCGCGGCCCTCGTCCGCGGCTTGGCCGAGACCGCGTCCCGGGCCTGGCAGGACGGGCAGCCTCCGGCCAGAACCGGTACGAGTCTGCTGCGACTGGCCTCCTGGCGGGCCGGACGCTCGGGTCTCGACGGACCTCTCCTGCACCCCGTCACCATGCGCCCCACGTCCGCCGAGGAGGCCGTCGAGGCCCTGTACCAGCACGTGCGCGAGGCACTGCGCGACCACGGCGACGACGAGCGGGTCCGGGAGGCCCTGGCGCACCTGCACGAACGGGGGAACGGCGCCCGTGTGCAGCGGCGGTTGCACGACGGCGGACAGCCCCTCGCGTCCGTCGTCACCCGATGTGCGGAGCTGACGATCGGGCCCTGAGGCGGTGCACGGTCCCCCGCGGGGCCGTACGAGGCCGGGCCGTCAGACGCGCTGGGCGCGGTGGAGCACGCAGTGCAGCCCGCGGGACCGCAGGGCGGCCCGGGCGGCGTTCGCGCCGGGGGCGCCGTGGACACCTCCGCCGGGGTGGGCGGCGGCGGAGGCCAGGTAGAGGTTCCTGACGGGCGTCTCGGGGCGGCCGCTGCCGGGGGTGGGGCGGAAGACCAGCTGTTGGTGCAGGGCGGTCGTGCCGTTGTTGATGGCGCCGTTGCGGAGGTTCTCGTCCAGGGACTGGAGGGTGGTGGGGGCCAGGACGCGGCGCGCGGCGATCAGCGCGCGGAAGCCGGGTGCGAAGCGCTCCACCTGCGCCTCGATCCGGTCGGCCATGGCTTCCTGCTCGCGGGCGTCCCACGTGCCGGTGATGCCGTCGGGGCCCGCGTCGGCGGTGATGCGCTGCGGGAGGTGGGTGTAGGCCCACGCCGATTCCGTGCCGGCGGGCGAGCGGCTGGGATCCGCGGTGGTCATCTGGCCGAAGAGGGCGAACGGCTCGTCGGGAACGCGGCCGGTGGCGACCTGGGAGGCGAAACGGGTGAGACCGTCCACGCCGTCGGCGACGTGGACGGTCCCCGCCCCGGCCGCTCCGGGCGCCGTCCACGGCACCGGGCCCGAGAGGGCCCAGTCGACCTTGAAGGTCGCGAAGTCCCACTGGAAGCGCTCCAGGTCCCGCAGGAGGCGGGAGGGGAGGTGCTCCTCGCCGACGAGGTCCCGGTACAGGGCCGGCGCCGAGGTGTCGGCCAGCACGGCCCGGCGGGCGGCGACCGTTTCCCCGCCCGCGGTCCTGACCCCGACGGCGGTGCCACCCCGTACGACGACGGACGCGACGCGCTCCCCGCAGCGCAGGACGCCCCCGCGACGCAGCAGCCGGCTCACGAGCGCGTCCGTCAGGGCGCCGGCGCCTCCGACGGGGACGGGGAAGCCGTGGCTCTGGCCGAGCATCGACATCAGCCACCCGAAGCCGCCGCTGCCCGCCGCCTCGGGGGCCAGGTCGGCATGGAGGGCGTTGCCCGCGAGCAGGAGCCGGCCGCCCTCCCCGGCGAACTCCTCCTCGCCGAGGCGGCGCACGGGCAGGGCCAGTCTCCTGGCCAGCCGCAGCCCCCCGGAGGCGCGGAGCTTCGCGGCCAGCCGCAGCCCGGAGCGCACCGGCGGGAAGGGGGTGAACAGGGCCTGCACGAGATCCGGCCCGAGCCGGCTCCAGGTCCGGTACATGCGCTGCCAGGAGTCGCCGTCGGGGGCCGCGAACCGGGCCAGCCCGGCGCAGGTGTCCTGCAGCCGGCGCTCCAGCACCGCGCACCGGCCGTCCGGGAGGGGATGGGCCAGCACGGCGGGCGCGTGGCTCCAGCGCAGGCCCTCCGCGGCGAGGTCGAGGCGGGCGAGGACCGGGGAGGCGGCGGCGAGCGGGTAGAAGGCGCTGAAGACGTCCGAGACGTAGTCGGGGTGCACCCCGCGGTCGCTCTTCACGGCGCCTCCGGGCTCCGCCTGCGCCTCCAGGACCTCCACGCTCCACCCGGCGTCGACCAGCACGTTCGCGGCGACGAGGCCGTTGGGCCCGGCGCCGATCACCACCGCGTCAGGCATGGAGCACCTCGTGCGGCCGCTCCTCCACGAGCTTGGCCAGACGGGCCAGCATGCCGCGGTGCCTGAGTTGCAGGGCCGCTTCGCTCACCGGGTTGTGCAGCATCCCTCCCACGCCGCGCAGGGGGTGTTCGTCGCAGACGACGAGCGTCTCCTCGCCCCACGGCCTGAGCTGGAGGAAGATCCTCGCCGTGCCGAGGGACTTGAACCGTGCCTCCAACTCCAGCTCCCGGCCGGTCTCCTGGTGGCGGACGGTCGTCGTGCCCTCGGCGGACCAGGGCCCCAGCCGGATCGTGTAGCGCAGGCGGGCACCCGGGGCGGGCCAGGTCTGGTCGAGCGGCGTGGACTCGGACGGGCCCACCACCCACTCCCCGTACAGGGCCGGATCGGCCAGCACGGCCCACACCGTACGGGGGCTGCGCCGGATGAGCTGATGACGGACGGCCACGGGGGCTCCTCCTCCTGCCGGAACGGTACGGGCGGGCCCGGCGCGCGGCCGGTCCCGCCCGTTCTCGCACTGCCGCCGCGGCGCCGTCGAGCCGTCGAGCGGCCCTCGACGCCGCGCTCCTTCATGGTGCGCGTACCCCGCTCACCCCGCATGTCACGCGGACGCGGCCCCCGGGGACCGGCCGTGCGCAAGGGTTTCGCCGTGCGCGTCTGGCAGGCTCGCGGGGCGACACACGAGACGCGACTCGACGGCCGCGGGGTCCTCGGGCACCGCAGCCGTCGGCGTACCGGAGAGAGGCCGCATGCAGACGTTCCTTCCGTTCCCGTCGTTCGACGCCTCGGCAGCCGTGCTCGACGCCCGCAGGCTCGGCAAGCAGCGGGTCGAGGCCGTACAGGTGCTGCGCGGCCTGATCGTTCCGGGCTACGGATGGCGCAGGCACCCGGCGGTACGGATGTGGGCGGGGTACGAGGAGGCCCTCGTCCGGTACGGGCTGGAGATCTGCGGGGTGTGGACGGCCGGGGGACGCGCGGACACCTGCGCCGTCACCCTGGTCCAGGACTTCGGGGCGTGGCCGCCCGGGGGAGGGCCGCGGACGCAGGAGCAGCTGGCCGCCGCCGGGGACCTTCCGCCCTGGCTGGGCGCCGCGGACTTCCACCGGAGCCATCAGTCCGCGCTGGTGCGCAAGGACCCGGACTTCTACCGGGAGCGCTTCCCCGGTGTACCGGACGACCTTCCGTACGTATGGCCCCGGTCGGACCGGGAGGCGGACGGTACGTCGTGAGGGGGGCCCGGGGGAGTGCGGGCCGAGCCGACGGACCGACGGGCGTACGCCTCTTAGGCGACGGCAGCCCCGGACCGGCCCGCACACCACTGGTGCCGTGACCGGCGAACGCTCCCGGTCACGGCACCAGTCGGCCGTCGGTCGCAGGGCTCGCGACCGCGATCAGGCATGCCGGTGGGAGCGCGAGTTCCCGGTGACGAGGCGGTAGAGGGCCAGAAGGATGACGGAACCGACGATGGCGGCGATCCAGGTCGAGAGGTCGAAGAAGCCGTCTATGGAGTCGACGCCGAAGATGACCTTGCCGAGCCATCCGCCGAGCAGGCCGCCGGCGATACCGATGAGCATGGTGATGATGATGCCGCCGGGGTCCTTGCCCGGCATGATCGCCTTGGCGATGAGGCCGGCCAGCAGTCCGATGAGAATCCAGGCGATGATGCCCATGACGTGTCTCCTACCGTGTGGGACAAGGCTCGTTGTCAGATCGCTTCTGCACTCGTTCCGCGCTTTCAAACGTGTGCCGAGAGCGGTTCGTCCGACGGGCCCGCGCGGTCAGAAGGCGTAGCGGATCCGCAGCCACGGGGCGTGGGAAGCCACCAGGCGCCGGATGGTGTCGACGGCCGCCGCCTTGTCGGAGTTGCGGTACCGGACGTTCCAGCTGCCATTCTCGGAACGTTTGGCCTGCTGGAGATCGGGCCGCCACAGCATGTCCTCGGCGCGCGGGTGCCAGGCCAGGTTCAGCTCGTGGAGCTCCCTGTTGTGCGTCAGCATGATCACCTCCGCCGCGGCCTGCTCCTTCACGGCGCGGGGAAGGACGTCGTCCATGTGCCGCAGCAGGCGCGTCCAGTCCCCTTCCCAGCCGGGCCGGATGACGACGGGAGAGAGGTTGAAGTGCACCTCGTACCCCGCTTCCAGGAAGTCCGCGGCCGCCTCGAGGCGCTGCTCGACCGGGCTGGTGCGGATGTCCAGCACCCGCGAGTCCTGCGGGGGCATCACCGAGAAGCGGATCCGGGTGCGGCCGCGCGGATCGAGCAGCAGCAGGTCCGGGTTGACGAACTTCGTGGCGAAGGAAGCCTTGGCCGTGGGCCAGCGGGAGAACGCGTGCACCAGATCCGCGGTGTTCTCGCTGATGAGGGCGTCCACCGAGCAGTCGTTGTTCTCGCCGATGTCGTACACCCAGGCGGTCGGATCGCACTGGTTCGGCTCCCGCTTGTGTCCCTGCCGTGCGACGTGCCGGCCCAGGTGGGCGATGATCTGCTCGATGTTGGTGAACACGGTGACCGGGTTGGCGTAGCCCTTGCGCCGCGGCACGTAACAGTAGGCGCACGCCATCGCGCACCCGTTCGCCGAGCCGGGGGCGATCCAGTCGGCCGACCTGCCGTTCGGCCGTGTGGTGAGGGTCTTCTTCTCGCCCAGGACGAGGACCTCGCTCTTGATGCGGACCCAGCGTTCGAGGTTGCCCGCGTTGCCGTGGAGCTGCGGGATGCGCCAGTGCGAGTCCACGTCGATGACCCGGGCCTCGGGGAAGCGGGCGAGGATCTGCCGCCCGCGCGGCGAGGCCGCGGCTGCCGGCTCCGCGTGGATCTCGCGTACCGAGAGCATCCGGCGGGCCCCGGGAGAGTCACGGAACGAGGGCCCGACGAGCGGCCGCGGTGAATTCGGTCCGGCGCGGTCGGGGCCGCCGTGCAGGTCCTCCAGCCCGAACAGCGTGCCCTCGTCGCCGCCCGCGGGCGTGAGGGGAAGCCGCCGGGGCCCGGCGGGCGACGGGGACTGGCCCATGAGTGCACTCCGAGGGGTGGCGCCCGGCGAGGTGAGCGCACCGGCAGGCGGCGACGGGGCCGGTGGGGCCGAGCGGATCGGCGGCCGGCTGGAAACGCTCCAGTCTAGGCCGCCCCTTCCGGATCTTGCCGGCCCTGCCCGCGGCGCCGGGCGTCGCGGGCCCCGGCACGATCCGGAAGAGACGGCCGGGGCGCCGGGCGTGTGTGCGGCGCGGATCGGTGGGGCCGCTCACGGCGTCCGCATAAGGGACGCGCGGGCGGGCAGGCGCCCCTGTGTCGATCACCCGTTCGGGCCGACCCGACCAGCGGCGGCCCTGCCGGTACAGGAGTGTAGTGATGGAGTACGTGACCAAGTCGTCCACGGAGAGCGAGGCACCCCAGGTGTGGCACCCCCGAGGTACCGCCGTGAGCGTGGCAGGTGCTCCGTGTGCGGCTTGAGCGGTGAGGTACGTTTCGACGGCAGACGGCCCGACCTGGCCGCCGTCGAGAGAATGACGGACGTCCTGGAGCCGCGGGGACCCGACGGCAGAGGGGCCTGGTCGCAGGGCGCGGTGGCCCTGGGGCATCGGCGCCTGAAGATCATCGACCTTTCCGAGCGCGGCGCCCAGCCCATGACCGACGCACAGCTCGGCCTCACCGCCGTCTTCAACGGCTGCGTCTACAACCACCGTGAGCTGCGCCGGCGCCTCGAAGGACTCGGGCACCGGTTCTTCTCCGACTCCGACACCGAGGTGGTCGTCAAGGCCTACGCCCAGTGGGGGTGGGAGTGCGTCGAGTTCCTCGTCGGCATGTTCGCCTTCGCCATGGTCGAGCACCACACGGGCCGTGTCGTCCTGGGCCGCGACCGGCTCGGCATCAAGCCCCTGTACGTCACCGAGGACGGCGAGCGCCTGCGCTTCGCCTCCTCCCTGCCGGCCCTGCTGGCGGGCGGGGGAGTGGACACGTCCCTCGATCCGGTGGCGCTCCACCAGTACCTGAGCTGGCACGGCACGGTCCCGGCGCCCCGCACCGTGCTGAACGGCGTGCGCAAGGTCCCCCCGGCCACCGTCCGCGTCGTCGAGCGGGACGGAAGCCACCGTGACCACTGCTACTGGCAGCCCTCGTACACCAGGCACTCCGAGCTCGGCGAGGATCCGGTGCTCTGGCGGGAAGCGGTGCACGACGCGCTGCGCACGGCGGTACGACGGCGCACGGTCGCGGACGTCCCCCTGGGCGTGCTCCTCTCCGGCGGGCTGGACTCCAGCATCATCGTGGCCCTGCTGGCCGAGGAGGGGCAGGAGGACGTGGCGACCTTCGCGATGGGTTTCGAGGCGGAGAACGGTGAGGAGGGGGACGAGTTCGCGTATTCGGCCATGGTCGCCCGCAGGTTCTCGACCGACCACCACCAGTTCATGATCCCCTCCGACCGGCTCCCGTCGGCTCTCGAGGCCGCCATCGGCGCCATGAGCGAACCGATGGTCAGCCACGACGCCGTCGCGTTCCACATGCTGTCGGAACAGGTCTCCAAGGAGGTCAAGGTGGTGCTGTGCGGCCAGGGCGCGGACGAGGTCTTCGCCGGCTACCACTGGTATCCGCAGATCGCCGCGGCCAACCGGCGGGACGTGGACGAGGCCTACGCGACCGCCTACTTCGACCGTACGCACCCCGATCTCACGGCCATGCTGGACCCCGGGTTCGCCGTCGGCCACGACGCCTCGACGGACTTCGTCCGCACCCACATGACCGCCTCCGGCGCCGAGACCGCGCTCGACGCGGCCCTCCGGATGGACGTCCACGCGCTCATGCCGGACGATCCGGTCAAGCGGGTCGACAACATGACGATGGCCTGGGGCCTGGAGGCGAGGGTGCCGTTCCTGGACCACGAACTCGTCGAGCTGGCCGCGGCCTGCCCTCCCCGGCTGAAGCTCGCGCAGGGCGGCAAGGCCGTGCTCAAGGACATCGGACGCACGCTCCTGCCCCGGGAGGTCGTCGACCGCCCGAAGGGCTACTTCCCGGTGCCCGCGGTCCGCAACATGGCGGAGCCCGTGCTGGTCCGCGTACGCGACGCGCTCACGGCCCCGGAAGCACGCCGGCGCGGCGTCTTCGACCAGGACTTCGTCGAGCAGCTGCTCGCCCACCCCAACAGCCGGCGCACGAAACGCGGGGCCAACACCCTGTGGCAGGTGGCATCGTTGGAGATCTGGCTACAAGCGCACGGTGTCCGCTGAGCGCCGGCATCCGGAAGCGGAAGCCGGTGTACCGACCGACGCCCCGGAGCACATGAAACCTCCCGTGGAACACGCGCACGCCACCGCCCGCGGGGCGGCGGCCCGTGCTGCCGCGTCGTCCGCACCGGCGCCGGTCCCCGTGCGGATGCCCGACCACCACGGCGACGATCCACCGACCCTGCTGACCGCCCACGGGTGCTGGTACCCGGCAGCCGACCCCACGGGTGAGCGCGTGGCGTTCATCTGCGACCGTGCCGGTGTCCCCCAGCTGTGGAGCGGTCCCGCCCGGGAGGGCGACGCCCACGTGCTGGACGACGACCCGGACCCGGTGACGGAGGTGTCCTGGTCACCCGACGGGCGCTGGATCGCCTACACCTCGGCGCCGGGCGGCGGCGAACACACCAGGGTCCTGGTGGTGCGCCCGGACGGAACCGGGCGGCAGGTGCTCGCGGGCGCGGAACCGGGCAGTTCGGCGCACCTCGGGTGCTGGACGCGGGACGGCACCGCCCTCGCGGTCACGGTCGCCCAGCACTCCCCTGCGGGCACGGAGCACGGCGGACCGGGGCGTACGGCCGGAGCGGGCCCGCCGGTGGCGGGCGGTGCGCCGGTCGCCGACCTCGGCCCGGTGCGCAGGGGCGGTCTGGCCGCCTACCTGCTGGACCCCGACGGGGCCGCCGGGCCGGTCCTCCTGTTCAGCGAGGAGGGAGCGGCCTCCCTCCGGGTGTGCGACACCAGTGCGGACGGCCGCTTCGCGCTCGTCCGCCGGGGCCCGCGCGGCCGCCGTGAAGCCCTCGTGCTCGACACCCTCTCGGGCCGCACGACCTTCGCGCTGCACGTCGCCGACGGGGACCCCTGGATCGGCCGGTTCGCCGCCGACACGCGGACCCTGTGGCTGCGCAGCGACGCGGATCGGGAGTTCGCGGCCCTGCTCAGGGTCGGCCTGGACGAGGGCGGCGCCTCGCAGGGCCTGTCCGTGGCCGCCGAGAGGGAGAACTCCGCCCTCGACCTGCTCAGCGTGCCCGACCACGGCCGGTGGGCCCTCCTCGCCTGGAACGCGCACGGCGCGACCGAACTGGAGAGCGTGGAGCTCCCCCCGAGCCCCATGGACGGCGCCGTCGTGCCGTACCACCATCCGGTCCTGCCCCACGAGGTGGTGACCCGCATCGCGGCCCTGGAGCGCGGCGGCCTGTTCGCCGCGCTGTCGGGCTCCCGGCGCAGGCCCGGAATCTGGGAGCTCGACGAGGCCTACGCGCCGACGCGCACGAGCTGGTCGGCACGGGACGAGGACGCCGTCCCGCCCGGGCGGCCTCCCGTACGCCCGAGCGCCCTGCGCTGCGAGGCCCGCGACGGGCTGGTGCTCGGAGGCTGGTACTACCGTGCGCCCGGCCGGGACGCGGGCCGGCCGGGCCCGTGCGTGATCCACCTCCACGGCGGCCCGGAGGAACAGGAACGCCCGGTGTTCAACCCGCTGTACCACGAACTCCTCGGCCGGGGCCTGGACGTGTTCGCCCCCGACGTCCGCGGTTCGTCCGGCTGGGGCCGGTCCTTCGTGGACGCCGACCTCGGCGCCGGCCGGTTCGCCGCGATCGACGACGTCGCCGACTGCGCCGCCCACGTGGTCGCGCTGGGGTACGCCGACCCCTTGAACCTCGGCGTGATGGGCCGCTCGTACGGCGGCTACCTCACCATGGCCTCCCTGGTGTGGCATCCGGAACTCTTCCGGGCCGGGGTCGCCGTATGCGGGATGTCGGACTTCGCCACGTTCTTCGCCGGAACCGAACCGTGGATCGCACAGTCCGCCGCCGCGAAGTACGGGCACCCCGAACGCGACCGGGAACTGCTCCGCGCCCTGTCCCCGATGAGCCGCATCGACCAACTGCGCTCTCCCGTGCTGGCCGTTCACGGCGAACACGACACCAATGTCCCGCCGGCGGAATCGGAGCAGTTCGTCCGGGCGGCCCGCGACCGCGGCGTCCCGGCGCGGCAGTTGACGCTGCGCGACGAGGGCCACGAGTTCCTGCGGGCGGACAACCGGCGCCTGTACCGGCGTACCGCCGCGGACTGGCTGGAACAGCACCTCGGTCCGAGCCGGGCCCGCCTGACCGGGCCCGCCTGACCGGGCCCGCCTGACCGGGCCGGCGAATCCCCCGTGCCGGCGAAGCCGTGTCCGGTCCGGTCCGACGCCGCCTCGGCTCCCCGCAGATTCGAATCGACCGGGTTCATCGCGGTGAAGGGGGTAGGCGGTCGGCACGCGCAGCCGCTCGACCGAGGGGCAGACGCCGTGAACGCCGCGGAGGCGGGTGACGCACCCCCCGCCCCCGTTTGAGAGCGGCCGCTTCCCGGTCATGGCTGACACGTCCACTCAACCGTTCCTTGGAGACACGATGACCACGAAGCACAGCCCCGCGGCCTCGGAACCGGGCGAGGACGGCCTGCCGGGCAAGCCGGGCCCGGTGTCCCCGCCCGTGGCCGAGCCGACCCGGCCGGTACAGCCGCTGCCGCCCAAGGCCGACCAGGAAGGGCCGGAGACGGTGAGTCCGACCGGCCAGGCCACGGGGGCGGAGCAGGGGCGCACGGCGCAGAGCGGCGCCTACCTCACCACCGCCCAGGGCGCCCGGCTCCACGACAGCGACCACTCCCTGAAGGCCGGAGCACGCGGTCCGGTCCTGCTCCAGGACCACCACCTGCGCGAGAAGATCACGCACTTCGACCACGAGCGGATCCCCGAGCGGGTGGTCCACGCGCGCGGCGCGGCCGCGCACGGCGTCTTCAAGGGCTACGGCACGGCCGGCGAGGTGACGCGGGCCGCCTTCCTGGCGAAGGGCGTGGAGACGCCGGTGTTCGTCCGGTTCTCCACCGTCCTCGGCTCGCGCGGCTCGGCCGACACGGTGCGCGACACCCGCGGTTTCGCGACGAAGTTCTATACGGACGAGGGCACCTTCGACCTGGTCGGGAACAACATCCCGGTGTTCTTCATCCAGGACGCGGTCAAGTTCCCCGACATCATCCACGCCGGCAAACCCCACCCGGACCGGGAGATCCCCCAGGCGCAGAGCGCGCACGACACGTTCTGGGACTTCGTGTCCCTGCACACCGAGGCCACCCACCACACCCTGTGGAACATGTCCGACCGCGGCATCCCGCGGTCCTACCGGATGATGGAGGGCTTCGGGGTCCACACCTTCCGGCTGGTCAACGCGGCCGACGAGAGCGTGCTCGTGAAGTTCCACTGGAAGCCGAAACTGGGCGTGCACTCCCTGGTCTGGGAGGAAGCCCAGCTGATCAACGGGATGGACCCCGACTTCCACCGCAGGGACCTCTTCGACGCCATCGAGTCCGGCGCGTTCCCGCAATGGGAACTGGGCATCCAGGTCTTCCCCGACACCGCCGACCAGACGTTCGAGGGCATCGACCTGCTCGACCCCACGAAGTTGGTCCCGGAGGAGCTCGCGCCGGTCCAGCCCATCGGGCTGATGACCCTGAACGCCAACACCAAGAACTACTTCGCCGAGACCGAACAGGTCGCCTTCCACCCCGGCCACCTCGTACCCGGCATCGACGTCACCGACGACCCGCTGCTCGCGGGGCGCCTCTTCTCCTACCTCGATACGCAGATCAGCCGGCTCGGCGGCCCCAACTTCGGCCAGATCCCGATCAACCGCCCCCACGCCCCCGTCAACGACATGCTCCGCGACGGCATGCACCAGAGCGCCGTGCACACCGGCGTCGCCCCCTACCGGCCCAACAGCCTCGACGGCGGCTGCCCCTTCCTCGCGGGCGCCGACACGAGCGCCTTCATCGAGACACCCGTCAAGGTCCCGGCGGCGAGCAAGGTCCGTGAGGCACCCGCCTCCTTCTCGGACCACTTCTCCCAGCCCCGGCTGTTCTGGCTCAGCATGACCCCGCCGGAGCGCGAGCACGTCATCGCCGCCTACACCTTCGAACTGAACAAGTGCTACGAGCAGGCCGTCAAGGAACGCACCCTGGCGGTGCTCGCGAACATCGACCCCGAGCTGTGCGAGAAGGTCGCCGAAGGCCTCGGGCTGCCGGCGCCCGCCGCCACCGCGCCGCTCGCCGCCGTGGAGCCCAGCCCCGCACTCAGCCAGCTGGGGGAGACCTGGCCGGTCGACGGACGCGTGATCGGCATCGTCGCCGACGCGGAGGCCGACCTCGACGCGGTGCGCACCGCCCGGCAGGCCGCCCTGGACGCGGGCATGGTGCCCCTCGTCATCGCCCCGGCCGGCGGCACCCTCGCCACCGGCGGCGACCCGATCGCCGTCCAGCGCACCTTCGCCACCGCCCGCTCCGTCGAATTCGACGCCCTCCTCCTGGCCGGGGCGCCCCAGGCGGCCCCCGACGCCTACGGCGCCCGCGACGCCAAGGCCGGCACCGCCCTCCCCCCGCGGGCTGCCGACCCGCGCGTCGTCCTGCTCCTCACCGAGACGTACCGCCACGGCAAGGCCATCGGCGGACTGAACGGCGCCCGGGACCTCCTCGAGGCGTGCGGCATCGGCGCCGACGAGGCGGGCATCGCCCTGGGAGAGGACGGCGCGGCCCTCGTCGGGACCCTGGCCGCCGCCCTGGCCGCGCACCGCGCCTGGGACAGGTTCCCGCCCGCGGTCTGATCTCGTTCAGGACGCAGGGCAACGGGTCCCCGCCGCGGCGGGGACCCGTTCGCGGTCCGGGGCGCACGTCCGGCCAGGACGCGCCCGCGGGCCGGTGCGCCGACTCCGGGAGAGGCGCGATGCGGACCGCGTCCTCTTCGAAAGCCCACTGGTGTCACCCAGATCCTCCGCGGCCCGCAGCAGCGGGCTGCGCACGGCTGCCCCAACAGCCAGTCGACCAGCCCCGTACCCCACCGGTACGGAAGCGAAGCCGCACCACGGCTTCGGAGAGTGAGTCGATGTAACGCTTCGTGAGTCGTCCGCCTTGCGGACCGTGCCATGGGCCGAACGGGTTCACACCCTCACCGGACGGCCCCGGAACCGCGGCGCGACACTACGCCGGACCGGGCCGGTCGGGGGTGATCATGGAGCGCGCGGGTACCCGTAATGAGGTGATCACCTTGGGAGTCGAAGAAGAGTATCTGCTGGTCGACCCGGTCACCGCCGTACCGACTCCGCTGGAGGAGGAGGTGTGCCGCACGGCCGGTCTCGGGCCCCTCGCGGAAGCGGGGGAGGTCCAGGACGAGCTGCTCCAGGCGCAGATCGAAGTGGCCACTCCCGTCTGCTGGAACCTCGACGAGGTCGGCGGCCACCTGCTCCGGCTGCGCCACGCGCTGGCCTCGGCCGCCGAGGCCAACGGCTGCCGGATCGCTGCGACGGGCGCGGCGCCCGTGCGCGGGTCCCTGCCCGTACCCGTCACCCGGACGCCCCGGTACCTGAGGATGGAGGACGAGGCGCGGCAGCTGGTGGACGAGCAGCTGATCTGCGGGATGCACGTCCACGTCGGGATCCCCGATGCGGAGACGGGCGTGGCCGTACTGAACCGCATCCGGGTGTGGCTGCCGACGCTGCTGGCCATGTCCGCGAACTCGCCCCTGTGGGACGGACGGGACACCGGGTTCGCCAGCTGGCGGACCATCGTCTTCGGGCGGTGGCCCGTCAGCGGTCTGCCCCCGCACTTCCAGGGGCTCGCCGACTACGAACGACGCCTGGAGGGGCTGGTGTCCTCCGGAGTGATCGCCGACCGGGGACAGGTCTACTGGCAGGCGAGACTCTCCGACCGCTACCCGACCGTCGAGGTGCGCTGCCTGGACGTGCAGCTGCGGGCCGACGACGCCGTGATGCTCGCCGGTGTCGTCCGCGCCCTGGTCGCCACGGCGATCGCCGAGGAGAAGGCGGGCATGCCGCCGGCCACCCCGGCCGATCCGGAACTGGTGCAGGCCGCGAACTGGCACGCGGCCCGCTACGGACTGAACGGCACCCTCGTGGACCCGCAGGGCCGCCCGCGCAGCAGCGGCGACGTCCTGGCCTCCCTCATGCGGCACATCACACCGGCCCTGGAAGGCGCGGGAGATCTCCGGGAGGTGAGCGCCCTCGCGCACCGGCTGTTGCGGGAGGGCACCCCCGCGGACCGCCAGCGCCGCGCCGTGGCGGACGGCGGGATGCCGGGGCTGATCGCCCTGCTCACCGGCGCCGCGCCCTCCGACTGAGCGGAGGCGCTCAGGCCGCAGGCCGGGGCCGCGGAGGTTCGCGCCCGGTGCGCAGTCCGCGCCCGGTGCGTAGGAGGGCTCCCGGCGGGTAGGGGCGCGACACTGCCCGCCAGTGGAGGAGGACCCGCATGCCGGCCCGGCCCGTCCCCGCGACAGGAGCACCTCCCCGCCACGACACCCTGCTCGGAGGTCGCTACCGGCTCCTGTCCCTCATAGGGTCCGGCGGTACGGCGGACGTGTTCCGCGGCGTCGACCAGCTGCTGGGGCGCGAGGTGGCCGTCAAGGTGTTCCGCGAGGGCGCGGAAACGGTCACCGCCGACCGCTTCTGCGACGAAGCCCGCACCCTGGCCCGCCTCTCCCACCGCGCCCTCGTCACCGTCTACGACGCCGGGCGGCACGGACAGGGCGCGTACATGGTCACCGAGTTGATCCGCGGCGTCACCTTGCGCACCCGAATGGACGCGGGCCCGCTCAGCCCGGTCCAGGTGACGCGCCTCGGCGCCGAGATATCCTCGGCCCTCGACCACGTCCACGCCCACGGCATCATCCACCACGACGTGAAACCCTCCAACGTCCTGCTCCGCGAGGACGGGTCCCCGCGCCTGGCCGACTTCGGGCTGTCCAGGACCGTGTCCGACCAGTCCCACGGCGCACCGGACGTACTCGTCGGCACACTCGCCTACATGGCCCCCGAGCAGCTCCTCGGCCGGGGCGCGAGCACGGCGAGCGACATCTACGGCCTGGGGGTGACCCTCCTGGAAGCACTCACCGGCCACCGCCTCTATCAGGGGACGCCCGTCGAGGTCGCCACCGCCCACCTCCTGCACCCGCCCCCCATCCCCGAGGGGCTGCCGGGCGACCTCGGCCGCGTGCTGAAGGCGATGACCCACCAGGATCCCCGGGCACGCCCCGACGCCGCCGCCGTCCACCTGCGCCTGCGGGACGCCGTGGCGCCGCCCGCCCCCCGGGCCGTGGTGAGCGCGGCCGGTGCGGACACCGCCACGCACCGCTCACCGGTGCCGTTCCCCACCGGGATCCCGGCCGCGGAACCCTCACCACAGCCCGCCCCGGCCCGCCGGAAGGCCCCGGCCCGCCGGAAGGCCCCGCGCCATCGGCGGCGTGCGGCTCTCATGGGCCTCGCGGCGGTGAGCACGGTCAGCGCCTGCGCACTGCTGTTCGGTGGCTTTCCGGCAGGTGAAGAGGCAGCTCCGGATTCCCCCCTCGGGCAACTGCCACCCGCAACGAAGGAGGCCGACGTGGCGGGCGCCCGGCCGACGCCGCCCCTTCCCGCGTCCTCGGGGTCCACGACGCAGCTCCCGGCCGCGGCATCGCCCGCCGCCCCGGAACCCCCGGCGTCCACCGGCTCCGCCGGCTCGTCCTCCGGGGAGCCGGGCGGTGACCGCCCGGCGAAGGCCCCGGAGCCGCCCGGGAGCAAGGAGCATCCGGGGAAGGCGAAGGCCAAGAAGGACAAACGCCGGTGAACGAGCCGGCGCCCCGGGTCACTGTTCCTGCGGCGGCTTGCCCTCCGCTGCGGACACCTCGACGAATTCGACCTGGCCCTTACCGTTGAGGCGCAGGATCGGGACGGCCTTGTTGCGAGGATTGCCGTTGTTCTGGAAGGAGATGAACCCGCTGGCCCCGGCCACCTGCTGGGTGCCGTCCATCTGGTGGAACATCCGCGCCACCGCGTCCCCGACGACCTGCCCCTGCCAGCGGGCGGCCATCTGGATGCCGTGGGCCGCCGCGAGGACCGCGTCGTGGCCCATCAGCGCTCCGCCGTCCTCACGGGGATCGTGGGGGAACCACTGGTCCAGCAGCCCGCCCGGCTGGAAGTTCTTCGCGGACGGCGCGGACACCGCCTGCGGAGCCGAACGGTACATGTCGGGGTGGGAGAGACCGGTGTAGAGCACCTCGATGCCCGTCCCGGCGGCGCGGGCGAGCTGATCGGCGTTCAGGTTGGTCGTGTCGTCCCCGGTGAACACGGTGAACTGCTGGTCGGTGCAACTGCGGTTGGCCAGCGCGTCCAGGAAGTGCGTCAGGTGCTGGCCGCGCCCCGCGAAGTAGACGACCTGCGGACGCTGCTGACACAACTGGCCCGGCATGTAGCGCAGTTCGTTCTGCCAGGCGCTGCTGACGGAGGAGTCGTACGTCATGCGTTCCGCGACGAGCCTGTGCTGGGGGCCGTCCTGGAAGGCCTTGGTGAAGGCGGTGCCCAGGGTGGACGCGTAGAGGTCCCCCTGCGCCACGTCCTGGATGACGACGGCGGTGGTGACGCCGCGCCGTTTGAGGTAACCGGCCCCCGCGTACGCCTCGTCCTCGTTGGTGGGGGCGATCCGGACGAAGCCGTTGATGCCCTGGATGTCCGTGGCGGTCAGGGTGGCGCCGACCATGGCGACCCCGTGTTCGGAGAGGCGCTTTATGGCCGCGAGGTTCTCGTCGGTGCTCGGGCCGAGGCCGGCCACCGCGACGAGCCGGTCGGGGGAGTCCTTGCGGGCGATCAGCTCGTCGACGGTGTGCTTCCACTGAGCCGACTGGCTGCCGGGGTTGGCGATCAGCAGGCGGATCTTGGGGGTGGCGGCGAGGTCACCCTGGTTGTGCCGGTACTGGGCGAGGTAGGCGCCCTGGAGTTCGTGGCGGACGCCCTCGGCGGAGTTGCTGTCCTCGGCGGTGGTCGTGAAGGACGTGAAGTAGGCGACGCTGACGTACGGTTCCTTGTCCGCGTTGGCGAGGACCCGGCGGTTCTCCTCCTCGATCTTCCTGCTGACGGCGTCGAGGTGCGGCGCGAAGACGTACGAGCCGTCGCTCACTCCGACGCACTCGTCGTCCGGACCCAGTTCGACGATCCCGTCGGCGCACCTGGCCTGGCGTTCCTGGAGCCAGCCGACGCCCAGCCAGAGCGCCGCGACCAGGACGACGGCCGCGGTGGCGGCGAGGGCGACGCGGCGTACGACGTGCAGGGGCCATTCGAGTCTGGGCATGCGCTCAGCCCTCCCAGCCGGCGGTCTGGGGATCGCGCCAATGACGGTACCGCTCGGACTCGTTGAACAGGGCCACGATGTCGTTCCTCCGCAGTTGGGACAGCTGGGTGTAGCCGTCGGCGATCATGGCGCCCAGTCGCATGGCGGGGTCGGCGAGCGGATCGCTCCACACCCAGCGGGTGGTCACCAGGGTGTGGATCACGGACTCGGTGTCCATCACGCGCCCGGGCCGGCGCGGGACGAGCCCGGCGAGCAGCTCCAGCGGTCCGCTGTCGGCGGGGAGGCGGTTCGGCGCGGCGGTGATCGTGTCGAACTCGGAGATCCACTGCGCGGCCGGTACGGCGGTGAACCGCCGCGTCAGGTGCGCGGTGACCTCCGCGGTCCGCCCGCGGGCGAGCTGGTGGTACATCTCCTGCACCGGTTTGCCCTCGGCGCGGTAGTGCTCCGCGAGGAGTTCGTGCGCGGCGTCCCACCCGCCGGGGCGTGCGGCCAGCCGCCACAGGAGCAGCCGGCGCAGCCACGGGTGGAGTACGGGGACGACGGCGACGGGTCCCGTCAGCAGCCAGCGGGCGCGGATGTCGCCGAACAGGGAGTCGTCGGGGCTGAGCAGGCGCGTGGCGACGGAGAAGTCCCGGGCGGCGGCGCATTCGGCGAGGGCGGCGCGCTGGGTTCCGTCGAAGTCGCGCAGGAGGTGGCCCAGGGCGGTGTCCGCGAGCGTGGCACTGTCCTCCCCGGTGCGCAGCGGGCGGTCGGGCAGGGTCCGCAGCCAGACGTCCTGCTGGGGGCCCGAGTCCGGGGGCGGGCCGGCCTGGCGCAGTACGTCGAGCACCTGGTGGACGGCGCGCGGGAGGCCTCCGGTCAGGCGGTGCACGAACGGGGTGAGACGGGTCAGCGGGGCCAGGTCGCTGTGCCCGCCGAGCTGGAGCTCGATCCGGATCCGCACCTCGTCCAGGTTGAGGTCGCGCAGCCGTAACGGATACCACCAGGTGTCCTCGCTGTCGCGCGTCGGCCGGTGGGCGTTCCAGTCGGCCAGGGAGGCCCGGTCGGGGCCGCGCAGCTGCCAGGGCCAGGAGTCCCCGGTGGCCGGACCCCAGCGGGGCAGCCAGCGGTTGGAGCTGGCGACGACGGTCAGCGGGTCGCTGGCGTGGCCGGCCACCACCGTCTCGTCGTGCCGGGAGCGCAGCAGCAGGTCGAGGAAGCGACGTCCGTACTCGGTGTGGGAGTTGTCGAGCAGCAACAGGTAGGAGCGGGGCATGAAGTTGCGCGCGGTGTTGCGCCTGAGGTCCTCCAGGAAGGCCGAGAAGAGGACGAGGTCGAGCCGCTCCTGTTCGTTCTCGTCCCCCTCGTGGCGCCAGAGGTTGAGCTCCACGAGGGCTTCCATGGGGTCCGCGCTGCGGGTCATGGGATGGCGTCCGTACCAGTGGGCTCCGGCCGTGAGCCGGTTGCCCAGCCTGCCGCCGAGCAGTCCGGGCATGGTGCGGCGGCCGCGCCGCAGGGCGTCCTGGAAGAGGGCGAGGGCGGCGGTGGAGGCACCTTCGGGCATGCCCACCGCGCCCATCCCCACCTCGAAGAAGGCGGCCAGGTAGTCGCCGTGCCGGGCCTCGTTCTCCTCCTGGAAACGGTCGAGCTGGCGCTGCACCGCGCGCCGGCCCTCGGCGAGGCTGCGCATGCGCAGCTCCTGGTCGGAGGCGAGCAGGCCGAGGCTGAGCAGCGGGAAGTGGGAGCGGCCGTAGCGGGGCAGCTTGCGTTCGAGCTGGCGGGCCAGGAGCCCGAGGGCGTAGCGGGGCAGCAGCGACTGGGCCCCGCCGAAGTTGACGAAGGCGAAGGGGTAGTCGGGCCCGAAGCGCTCCATGAGCGCGCTGTGCGCCTCGCTGGCTCCGCTGCCGGCCGGGCCGAGGAGCATGGTCAGGGGCCGCTCGGCCGTCGGCTCCTCCTTCAGGCACACGTCGACGAGCGACAGGATGCCGCTGCGGCCCCGCAGGCCCATGCCCGTACCCGGCTCCATCACGTGTGATCCCCCCCAGGACTACGTTTGGCGAGGAGTAGAGAGTGCCATCCGGAGCCGGTGCCGGACAGGGGTTTCCGCACCTTGATTCCTTCGGGTCGGGGGCGGGAGGCCGCCAAGCCCGCCCGCCGACCGCCCACCGGGAGCGCCCCCGGGGGCGGGGGGGGCGCGCCCCACGGCGCCGGGGACGCGACCAGCGCGGAAACGAAC